>NZ_JBYRFX010000019.1:0-4061 GCF_057815775.1 Inquilinus sp. | reverse complement strand
AAATCTCCATCCTCGCCGTCCGACGCCGCAGCAGGGCGAAGGCGACCAGCGCCGCCGCCAGCGTGGCCACGACCAGCACCACCAGCATCGCCTGGAAGGCGCCGCCATAGGCCTGGGCCAGGGCGGCGCGGCCGAGACCGGGCATCCCCGCCAAAGCGCGGTCCATGTCGCCGCCGGCCAGGGCGTTGACCGCATCGGCGATCCGCGGCGCCGCATCACCACCGACAGCGGCCTGCAGCCCGGACTGGCTGAGCCCGACCAGCACGGCCCCGGCGGCGGCGATCGCCAGCGCCTCCCCCGCCACCCGCATGGTTGAGAAGATGCCGGTCGCCATGCCGGCGCGTTCGCGCGGCACGACGCTGACCGACAGGTCTTCCATCAGGCCCCAGGGCAGGCGGGTGCCGATGCCGACCACGAGCATCGGCAGGGCCAGCGCCGCAGCACCGGCACCGACCGGCACGATGGCCAGCCAGCCCAGGCCCAGGGCGGCGATGACCAGGCCGAGGGCGGACAGCGCGGCGGCCGAGACCCGGCGGGCCAGCAGCCCGGCCAGGAACGGCACCACCGCCATCGGCGCCGACAGCGCGATCATTAGCCCGCCGGCCGCGATCTCGCTCATGCCCTCCGCCCCGATGAAGCGCACCGGCAGCAGCACCAGCGGCACCACGAAGCAGACCGCGGTCGCGATCGGCAGGAACTGCACCCCGACGAAGCGGGGATAGCGGAACAGCGACAGGTCGAGCATCGGCCGCGCCACCCGGGTCTCGATCGCGACGAACAGCGCCAACATCGCCGCCGCCCCGGCCAGCAGGCCGACGACGAGCGCGCTGCCCCAGCCGCTTTGCGGCCCCTGCATGATGCCGAAGGTCAGCAAGACCAGCGCCGCGGTGAAGCTGAACAGCCCCGGCCAATCCACCCCGGTGGCGCCGGGGTCGCGCGATTCGCGCATCCGCGGCACGCCGAACACCAGCACCAGCAGGCCGATCGCCGTGCCGGCCAGGAAGATCGCGCGCCAGCCCAGCGTTTCGACCAGAGCGCCGGCCAGGATCGGGCCGAAGGCGAGCCCGATGCCGAAGCTGGTGCCGAGCAGGCTGAAGGCGCGGGTGCGGGCCGGCCCTTCGAATTCCTGCGCCAGCGAGGCGGCGCCGCCGGCCATGGCGATTGCCGCGGCGATGCCCTGGGCGCCACGCAGCAGGTCGAGCGCGACCACGCTGGGCGCGAAGCCGATCACCAGCGACAGCACGGTGAAGCCGGCCACCCCGGCGCGGAACATGCGCTTGCGGCCGAACTGGTCGGCCAGCGCCCCGGCCGCCATGACGAAGCTGCCGAAGGCCAGCACGAAGGCGTTCACCACCCAGCCCAGCGCCACCGGGCTGCCGCCGAGGTCGCGGCTGATCGCCGGCAGCGCCACCGCCGGGCCGGTGAAGCTGAGCGGCATCATCAGCCCGGCGAGGCAGACGGCGCCCAGCACCCAGGCGCTGTTGCTGCCGCCCTCGGGGATGGCGCTGGCGGTCATAGGGACATGCCGCCGTCGATGGTGAGCGCCGCGCCGGTGAGGAACCGGCTTTCGGCCGAGGCCACCCAGGCGACCAGACTGGCGATGTCGTCGCCGGTGCCGTAGCGCGGGATCGCCATCAGGGCGCGCAGGGCATCGGCGCGCGGCCCGTCGGCCGGGTTCATGTCGGTGTCGGTCGGGCCCGGCTGCACCAGGTTCACGGTGATGCCTTGCGGGCCGAGGTCGCGCGCAGCCCCTTTGGCCAGGCCGGTCAGCGCCGTCTTGCTGAGGGTGTAGAGCGTGGCGCCGGCCCGCGGCACCCGGTCGGCCAGGTTGCTGCCGATGATGATGATCCGCCCGCCTTCCGGCAGATGCCGGGCCGCCGCCTGGGTGGCGACGAACACGCCGCGGACATTGACCGCGATGGTGCGGTCGAACTCCTCGAGGCTGAATTCGGCGAACGGCTTCTGGATGGCGATGCCGGCATTGGCGACCAGGATGTCGAGCCGGCCGAATTCCGCCGCCGCACGGTCCACCGCGCCGGACGCCGCCGCCGGGTCGGCGCTGTCGGCCTGCAGCACCAGGGCGCGCCGGCCCAGCGCCTCGATCTCCCGCCCCACGCCTTCCGCCTTTTCGGGCGAGGCGCTGTAGGTCAGGGCGATGTCGGCGCCGTCGCGCGCCAGGCGGCGGGCGATCGCCGCCCCCATGCCGCGGCTGGCGCCGGTGACCAGGGCCACCTTTCCGGAGAGATCGGCCATGGCGGCCTCCACATATTTAATGATCGATAAACAAATCGATGCCGCAGTTGCATCCGGCGGTCAAGTGATTTATTTATCGATCATTAAAGAAAGGATCTGTCATGGCGGAGCGTGGCCGGCCCCGCGGTTTCGACCGCGATGCTGCCCTGCGGCGGGCGATGGAGCTGTTCTGGCGGCATGGTTTCGAAGGCGTGTCGATGGCCGACCTGACCGCGGCGATGGGCATCGCCGCCCCCAGCCTCTATGCCGCCTTCGGCAGCAAGGAGGCGCTGTTCCGCGAGGCGGTGGCGCTGTACCGCGCCACTGAAGGCTCCGCCACGCGCCGGGCGCTGGACTGCCAGAAGACCGCGCGCGGGGCGATCGAGGCGATGCTGCGCGACAATGCCGACGCCTTCACCGATCCCAGCCTGCCGAATGGCTGCTTCGTCATCCTCGGCGCCATCAACACGGCGCCGGGACATGACGGCGTGCGCACGCACCTGCTGGACCTGCACAAGGAATCCTGCGGCCTGCTGCTTCGTCGGCTGGAACAGGGGGCGGCGGCGGGCGAGTTCCCGCCGGGCACGGCCCTCGGGGCCCTAGCCGGCTTCTACTCGACCGTGCTGGCGGGGCTGTCGATCAAGGCCCGCGACGGCACCAGCCGCGCCGAGATGCACGCCATCATCGATCACGCCATGGCGGCCTGGGATGCGATGACCGCGGTTAAGCCGGTGGTCGGGGCCAGCGCCGGCTGATGCGGTAGACCGCGGCCGGCGGCACATTCGCCACGGCCCGGCCGATCCGCACCGCCTTCAGCCCGAGCCGGTCCAGGATGGCGCGCGGGATGGGGCAGCGCGGCCCGTAGGTGAACTGGTAGAAGGCGCCATCCGGCCGCAGATGGTGGAAGGCGCCGTCGAGGATGGCGATCACCGTCCGCGGCGGCATCGACAGCACCGGCAGGCCGCTGACCACGGCGCCGGCCTTGTCGCCGCCGAACAGATCCACCGCCCCCAGCCGGGCGGCGCTCATGCACAGCACCTGCGCCGCCGGGAACCGGTCGCGCAGCAGATCGGCGAAATCCGGCCCGGCCTCGACCAGGGCCAGCCGCGATTCCGGCACGCCACGGCCGATCAGCGCCCGGGTGAAGGCGCCGGTGCCGGGCCCGAGCTCGATCACCGGGGCGGTGTGCGGCTCGATCTCGGCGGTGATCGCGGCGGCCAGCGCCCGGCCGGACGGCACCACCGCCGCCACCCGCAGCGGCGCCTTCAGCCAGGCCCGGAAGAAGGCGAAACCATCGCCGGCATCATGGTGGCGCGCGACGGCCAGCGGAGATGCCTGGGCCTGTGCCGGCCGCCGCCGTGCCGAAGCGGACCGCCAGATCACCGTGCCCAGGACCTCCAGCAGCACCAGCACGACCAGCAGCTTCAGCGCGATCGCCGAGGCGTTCGGGCTGGGGTCGACCAGCGCCGCGGCGGCGTAGCCGGTGCCGATGAACAGGCCGTTCCACAGGCCGATGCCCAGCGCGGTGGCGGCGAAGACCACCAGCGGCCGCACCCGCACCAGCCCGGCGAGGCCGGGCACCACCAGCCGCACCGTCGGCACCAGCTGGGCGATCACGGCGAAGCTCGGCCCCCGCTCCCGCACCCAGGCGATGCAGCGGTCGACCCCAGCCCGAACACCTCGGCGATCGCGCTGAAGCTGCTGGTCGGGTTGGTGCTGCTGGAGGTCCTGGGCACGGTGATCTGGCGGTCCGCTTCGGCACGGCGGCGGCCGGCACAGGCCCAGGCATCTCCGCTGGCCGTCGCGCGCCACCATGATGCCGGCGATGG
>NZ_JBYRFX010000018.1:0-3937 GCF_057815775.1 Inquilinus sp. | reverse complement strand
TTGCCCTGGCCGGCACCGCCCGGGCCGAGACGCCGGTGCTGAAGGTCTACACCTATGAATCCTTCACCGCCGACTGGGGCCCCGGCCCGCAGATCAAGAAGGCGTTCGAGGCCGAATGCGGCTGCGTCCTGGAATTCACCTCGGTCGAGGACGGCGTCGCCCTGCTGTCGCGGCTGAAGCTGGAGGGCAAGGTCAGCGAGGCGGATGTGGTGTTGGGCCTCGACACCAACCTGACCGCCGAGGCGGCGGCGACCGGCCTGTTCGCGCCGCATGCCGGCAAGCTCGACGGGCTGTCGCTGCCGATCGCCTGGACCGACCCGATCTTCGTGCCCTACGACTGGAGCTACTTCGCCTTCGTCTACGACAAGACCAAGGTGCCGAACCCGCCGAAGAGCCTGCGCGACCTGGTCGAGAACAGCGACCTGGAGCTGACCATCCAGGACCCGCGCACCAGCACCCCGGGCCTCGGCCTGCTGCTGTGGGTTAAGGAGGTCTATGGCGACAAGGCGCCGGAGGCCTGGGCCAAGCTGAAGCCGCGCATTCTCACCGTCACCCCGGGCTGGAGCGAGAGCTACGGCCTGTTCCGCAAGGGCGAGGTGCCGATGACGCTGAGCTACCTGACCTCGCCGCCCTATCACGTGATGGAAGAGAACGACAACAATGTCGGCGCTGCGGTGTTCAGCGAGGGCAACTACCTGCAGGTCGAGGTCGCGGGCAAGCTGGCCTCGTCCAAGCACCCCGAGCTGGCCGACAAGTTCCTGGCCTTCATGCTGACCGCCGGCTTCCAGGACACGCTGCCGACCACCCAATGGATGTACCCGGCGGTGACGCCGAAGGCCGGGCTGCCGGATGCCTACAAAGCGCTGGCGACCCCGCCCAAGGCACTGCTCTACACGCCCGAGGAGGTCGCGGCCCAGCGCGCCGGCTGGATCGCCGAATGGCTGCAGGCGATGAGCAAGTAGCCGGGTCAGCCCCGACCATGATGGGGGCCCGCCCCATCCCGTCCCTCCCCGGCCTGATCGCCCTGGCCGCCATCCTGGCGCTGATCGGCACGGCGGCAACCGGGCTGGTGCGGGCGGCGTCGGATCTCGACCTGCTCTCGGTCTGGGCCGACCCCTATCTGTGGTCCCTGCTGCGCTTCACCGTGCTGCAGGCCGGGCTGTCCGCCGCGATCAGCATCGCCGTCGCCATCCCGGTCGCCCGTGCCCTGTCGCGCCGGCGGTTCCGCGGCCGGACACTGCTGCTGCGCCTGTTCGGCCTGCCGATGATCGTGCCGGCGGTGGCCGGCGCCTTCGGCATCCTGGCGGTGTTCGGCCGCTCCGGCCTGCTGGCCGATATCTTCGCCGCCGTGGGCCAGCCGATTCGGCCCAATGTCTACGGGCTGACCGGCATCCTGCTGGCGCATGTGTTCTTCAACATGCCCTTCGCCGTGCGCGTGCTGCTGGCCGCCTGGGGCACCATCCCGGCCGAAAGCTGGCGCCTGGCGGCAATGCTGGGGCTGCGTGGCCGCGACCTGTTCCGGCTGGTGGAATGGCCGGTGCTGCGGCGCCAGCTGCCGGGGCTGGCGGCGCTGATCTTCCTGCTGTGCTTAACCAGCTTCGCCGTGATCCTGACCCTGGGCGGCGGCCCGGCCGCCGCCACCATCGAGATCGCGATCTTCCAGTCGCTGCGCTTCGACTTCGCGCCGGGCCGGGCCGTGGCCCTGTCGCTGCTGCAGGTCGCATTCTGCGCCGTGCTGGTATCGGCGGCGATGCGGATGACCGGCCGGGTGGCCGACGAAGGCGGCCTCGGCCGGCCGGTGCTGCGCACCGACGGCAACAGCCGCGCCGCCCGAGCGATCGATGCCGTCGCGATCGCGCTGGCCGCCGGCTTCGTGCTGATGCCGCTGGTTGCCATCCTGGTCGAAGGCCTGGCCGGGATCGGCAAGCCGATCCTGACCAGCGCCGCCCTGTGGCGCGCCGCCGGCCGCAGCCTGGCCGTGGCGCTGGGCGCCGGCATCCTGGCCCTGGTCCTTGGCTGGGCCCTGGCACACAGCATCGCCGTGCTGCGCGTCGGCCGCCGCCGGCGGCGGCTGGCCCGATTGTTCGAGCTGAGCGGCACGGTGGTGCTGGTGGTCCCGCCGCTGGCGCTGGGCGCCGGCCTGTTCGTCATGCTGCTGGGCACCGCCGACCTGCGGCGCTGGGCGCTGGTGATTATCGCCGTGATCAATGCGCTGATGGCCCTGCCCTTCGTGCTGCGCCTGCTGGTCGGCGCGGCCGAGCTGGCGCAGCACCGCCACGGCCGGCTGGCCGACAGCCTTGGCCTGTCCGGCTGGGCCCGGCTGCGGCTGGTGGAATGGCCGCTGCTGCGACGGCCGGCCGGCTTCGCCCTGGCGCTGGCCAGCGGCCTGGCCTTCGGCGACCTCGGCGTCGCCGCCCTGTTCGGCAGCGAGGGCAACGAGACGCTGCCGGTCCTGTTGTCCCAGCTGCTGGGCGCCTACCGGCTGCAGGAGGCGTCGACCGTCGTGCTGCTGCTGGTGCTGCTGGGCCTCGTGCTGTTCGCCCTCATCGAAAGGATCATCGGCGGCCATGAACGCGCCTGACGACAACGCCGTCGAGATCGAGGACCTAGTCTATCGCTACGAGGCGATGGAAATGCGCTTCAGCCTGGCGGTGGCGGCCGGCGCCTTCGTCATCCTGTTCGGGCCCAGCGGTGCGGGCAAGAGCACGCTCTTGAACCTGATCGCCGGCTTCGAGGCACCGCTGTCCGGACGCTTGCGCCTGCTCGGCCGCGACGTGCTCGGCGCCCCGCCGGCCGCCCGGCCGGTGACGACCCTGTTCCAGGACCACAACCTGTTCCCGCATCTGACTGCGGCACAAAACGTGGCGCTGGGGCTGCATCCCGGGCGGCTTGATGCGGCCGAGACGGCGCGGGTGGCGGAGGCGCTGGCCCATGTCGGCCTGGCCGGGCTGGAGGCGCGGCGGCCGGCGCAGCTGTCCGGCGGCGAACGCCAGCGCGTCGCCCTGGCCCGCAGCCTGGTGCGCGACCGGCCGATCCTGCTGCTGGACGAACCCTTCGCCGCACTCGGCCCGGCCCAGCGGCGCGAAATGGTCGCGCTGGTCGACCGGCTGCGGCAGGAGCGCGGGCTGACCGTGCTGATGGTCAGCCACCAGCTCGACGCCCTGCCCGGCATCGCCGCCCAGGCCGCCTTCGTCGCGGATGGGCGGATCGCCGCCACCGGCCCGGCAACGGAACTGCTGACCCGGCCGCCGCTGCCGGAGATCGCCGATTACCTCGGCTCCGCCGTCACCCTGCAGGCCAGCGTCGGCTAGCTGCGCCGGGGCCGGCGGATGGCCCGCACCGTCCCGCTGGTGCTGCCGCCGCAGAAGAACCGGTCGCCACCGTCGGATTCGAGCCCCGACACCGACATTCCGGCGGGCATATCGACCTGCTCCAGCGTCTTCCCGGTCCGGGGGTCGATCCGCCTGACGTCACTCTCGCCACCTTCCCAGGTGCCATGCCAGAGCTCGCCATCGACCCAGGTGACCCCGGTGACGAAGCGGCTGGATTCGATGGTGCGCAGGATCGCCCCGGTCTCGGGATCGACCTGGTGGATCTTCCGCTCGCGATACTGCCCCACCCACAGCGTTCCTTCGGCCCAGGCCATCCCCGAGTCAGCGCCGCCGCCCGGCGCCGGGATGGTGGCGAGCACGCGGCCGGTCTCCGGGTCGATCTTCTGGATGCGATCCTCGGCGATCTGGAACAGGTGCCGGCCGTCGAAGGCGGTCCCGGCATGGGCGGCGACATCGATCGACCGCACCGTCTGCCCGCTGGCCGGATCGAGAGCCTTCAGCGTGTCTCCGGCGGCGAACCAGACGTTCTTGCCGTCATAACTGACGCCATGCACCTCATCGACGCCGGGGAAGGGTCCGTATTCCTGGAGAATTTCGGCTGCTGA
>NZ_JBYRFX010000017.1:0-3669 GCF_057815775.1 Inquilinus sp. | reverse complement strand
CGCCCGCCGGCAGCGCGATCGTGTCGCCGGGCTTCCAGGACAGGATCTCGGCCGGGGTCGCTGTCACCGCGCCGAACACCGCCATGGCCGGCAGCTCGACCTGGCTCAGCGCATCCTGGAACCTGGCCGCCCAGGCGGCATCGGCATCGCCACGGCGCTGCCGGGACCAGGCGTCGCGCAGCACGGCCAGCGACGGCAGCGGCAGCACGATCTGCAACTGGCCGGTGCGGCCGGCGGCCCGGACCGGCACCGCGATCCGCACCGCCGTTGCGGCCTTCGGCGCCAGCATGGCGAATTGCAGATCGGCCTCGATCCGCTCGACCTCGAAGCCGGCCGGGGCCAGTGGCGCCAGCGCCTCGGCCAGGGCCTGCAGCACCAGCCCCAGCAGCTCCTGCGTCAGGCGGCGCTCGATCGGCGTCAGCCCGCGGCGCAGCCCGTCTTCCGCCGGTGCCGTAGGCCCGCCCAGCAGCAGCGCGATCATCGCCCCGGCCAGCCCGGCCTCCAGCAGCACCAGGATCTGGCTGTTCCAATCGCGGGCGCGGACGATGCCGACCAGGGCCTCCGCCGGACCGTCGGCCAGCAGCTCCGCGAACGGTGCCGACCTGACCGACGCGGCCTCGGCCTCGATGCCACCGGCCCCCAGGCCGCGCAGTGCGGCGTTGAGGCGGAAGGCGAACCGTTCCGCCATCGGGTCGAGCATCGGCAGCCCGCCTTCGGCACCGGCCCGGATCATCGCGCCGATCGCCGCCGCTTGGCTTGTCATGGCATCGCTCATTGCAGCACGAGGTCCTGGATCAGCACTTCGGTCACCGCGGTGTCGCCGGCCAGGGCGCGGGCGCGGCGCAGCAGGTCGCCGCGCAGCCGATAGATGCCGATCGATCCACGCAGCTCGGCCTCGTCGATCTGGCGGCAATATTCCAGGAAGGAATCGCGGATCCGGGCCAGGTTCTCGCGCACCGCCGATTCCGATTCCGCAGGCACGACCAGCGACACCGAGGTGCGGATCAGCTTCGCCTTCGACCCCGGGGCCAGGTTGGTCAGGATCTCCGGCACCGGCACCACCGCCTTGCCGGGCACTGCTGACGTGTCCGCATGCCCGACAAAGGGCAGCGCCCCCAGGGCCCAGGCGCCGAGGATCGGCGTGGCGAAGCCGAGGACAAAGGCGACGCCGACGGCCAGGACCACCAGCCGCCACCGCCGGCGGGCGGCACGGTCGGACGGGGCGGTTCCCGGATCGGTCGCCTTTTCCTTTGTATCCTTCGCCAATGAATCCTCCGGACGGCCTGGGATGCCGACCCTTTTCTATGAGTCCATGAGGTAACAGATCGCTTTTAGCTTGTCATCTTCGTGCGGGCAGTGGATTCATTCATTTCCCTGCTCACCCTCACGGCGGCGGCCGTCGGGCTGCTTGCGTGCGGGATGGCGTCCTGGATTGCGGCTGGTGGACCTGCTTCCGTGAAAGCGTTGCTCGACAACCTCAGAGCGCTGGGCCGCGGAGGCTGGCGATTCTCGGCGGCATCGGCGTGCTCATCCTGGTCGCGATCGGTTGGCTGGCCTGGGAAGCGTCGCGGCCGAAGATGGCGGTGCTGTATTCCGGCATCGCCCCGGCCGAGGCCGGCCAGATCGTCTCGCAGCTCGAGGCACTCGGCATCCCGGTCAGCTCCAATTTCGACGGCAGCGCCATCCAGGTGCCCGCGCCCGATGTCGCCCGCGCCCGCATGGCCCTGGCGGAAAAAGGCCTGCCCACCGCCTCCGGCGTCGGCTACGAGCTGTTCGACGCCGACAACGGCCTCGGCCTGACCACCTTCATGCAGCAGATGAACCGGCTGCGGGCGATGGAGGGAGAGCTGGGCCGCACCATCGCCACCCTGTCGGGGGTGGAGTCCGCCCGGGTGCACCTGGTGCTGCCGGAGCGCGAGGCCTTCGCCCGCACCACCCCGACCCCGACCGCCGCAATCGTGGTGCGCATGCGCGGCGGCTTCGGGCTGGACCGGCAGCAGGCGCGCGCGATCCGACACCTGGTCGCTGCCGCGGTGCCCAATCTCAAGCCGGCCGATGTCACCCTGCTCGACGCCGCCGGCGAGGTGCTGCTGACCGAAGGCGACGACGTGCCCGGCCAGGGGCCGTCCGACGGCCTGCGGGCCTCCCTGGAGACGCGGCTGGCCAAGGCTGTGGAAGACTTGCTGGTGCGGCGCTTCGGCCGTGGCAATATTCGCGTCACCGTGGCGGCGGATCTCGACATGAGCCACGAGGTGGTGCGCACCGAGCGCTTCGACCCCGAGGGCCAGGTGCCGCGGTCGACCCAGACTGTGGAGGAACGGCAGACCAGCAGCGACGGCACCGGCGACCTGCCGACCAGTGTGCAGCAGAACCTGCCCGAGGCGCAGCTGCCAGGCACGCCGCAGCCCGGCGGCCCCGCCACCAGCTCGCAGTCGCAGCGCACCGAGGAGACCACGAACTACGAGATCAGCGCCGAGCGCCGCGAGCGGGTGCGCGAGGCCGGCGAGCTGCGCCGCCTGTCGGTCGCCGTGCTGGTCAATGGCCGGCGCGAGACCGATGCCGACGGCACCAGCAAATACACGCCGCGCAGCCCGGAGGAGCTGGAGTCCGTCACCGCCCTGGTCCGCACCGCGGTCGGCGCCAGCCAGGATCGCGGCGACGTGGTCACGGTGCAGAATCTGGAATTCGCCGACCTGCTGCCGACCGGCCCCGAGGACGGCCCCGGCTTCTTCGGCAGCGGCTGGCCGAATCTGCTGGTGACGCTGGTGCAGTGGCTGGTCGTGCTCGGCATCGCCGCGCTGCTGATCTTCTTCCTGCTGCGCCCGCTGCTGGAACGGCTGACGGCCGAGCGCCCGTCACCCGCGGACGCGGCCCCTGCCCCGGCGGCGGAACCGGCCGTGACGGCCGAGGCGGCGGCCAAGGCAACGGCAGAGACAGCCTCCGCCTTCCGGCTCGACTTCGGCGACCGCGAGGAGGCGATCCGCGCCCTGGCCGACGCCTTCGAGGATTATCCGGAGGAGGCCGCCGCCATCCTGCGCAGCCTGATCCGCGAGGACGCCCCGGCATGACCCAGCGGCGCCTGATCTGGGATCACAGCTTCGAACCGGCCCCCGAAGGCCCCGACCCGGATAGGGCGGAAGACCGGGCCCGGCGCCAGGCCTGGGACGACGGCTATGCCGCCGGCCACGACGCCGGCCAGGCGGAGGGCCGCGCCATCGTCATGGCAGTGGACGAGACCCGCTGCGCCGCCGCGCTGGAGCAGATCCTGGCGGCGATCGCGCAGCAGGACGGCGCGCTGCACGCCGACCTATCCGACGTCGCCGCCGCCGGCGCCCGGACCATCGTCTTTGCCCTGCAGGCCCTGCTGTCGGACCTCGCCCCGCGCTTTGCCGCCGCCCAGGCCGAGCGGCTGGTCGAGGCGGCGATCCTGGCCGCCGCCGGGCGCCCGGCCCTGGCCGTGACCGCAGCCCCTGATATCGCGCCCCTCCTCACCGACCGCTTCGCCGGGCACGAGGCGCCGCAGGGCCTCGTTCTCACCGTCACCGCCGACGCGGCGCTGGCGCCCGGCGCCATCAGGGCACGCTGGGACGGCGGCAGCGCGCAATGGGATGCCGCCGGCACTGCCGCCCGGATCGCGGCGGTGCTCGACCAATTGCTGAAGGATCTGGA
>NZ_JBYRFX010000016.1:0-18058 GCF_057815775.1 Inquilinus sp. | reverse complement strand
AATCCGAGCCTGGAGAAGGACCTGTCGCTGCTGGTGGTCGACGGCCCGGCCGGCTTCGGCAACGGCCTGGTGCTGCCGGCCGGCCCGTTGCGCGAGACGCCGGAGCACGGGCTGAAGCGGGCCGACGCGATCGTGGTGATGGGGCCGGACCGGGCGGGCATCGCCGCCCTGGCCGCCCGCCACGACCTGCCCGTCCTGGGCGCCCGGCTGGTGCCGTCGGCGGCGGACGCCGCCCGGCTGCGCGGCCGCCGGGTGCTGGCCTTCGCCGGCATCGGCCGGCCGGAGAAGTTCTTCGACACCCTGGCGGAGCTGGGCGCCGAGATCGTGGCCCGCATCCCCTACCCCGACCACCACGCCTACACCCCTGACGCCGTCATGCGGCTGGTCGAGACCGCGCAGGACCGCGATGCCATGGCGGTGACGACGGAGAAAGACCTGGTTCGCCTGCCGCCCCAGGCCCGGCCGATGGTCGAGGCGCTGCGGGTCGACCTGACCTGGGACGACCCGGTCGCGGTCGACGCGGTGCTGGAGCCGGTGATGCGGCGGGTGCTCGGCCCCGGCGTCTCCTAGGACCGGCTGGGCGCCGCCGGCGCCAATCCGCCCCTCCGGCCATGGGATTCGGAAGATTTTCCGGAAATTCGGCTGGCTTGTGGACGATCTGCCCCCCAGACCGGTATCATGTCCTCTCAATTGCTGTGCAGGTCGCGGTGACGTTCGCCCCTCGCCAGAGGCATGATCTGGCTTCGATCCGGAGGGCCGGCGTCAGCGGATCGGCGCCTGGAACGGTTGGCGACGACGCTCCCTCGACTACCGTCAACATGGCCTGACGATCCAGGATCCAGACTCGGGATAAAACATCCATCGGAGATTTCAAATGACTGTCATTAACGCCTCGTCCGTCACCTCTCTCACCGGGGACTGGAAATTTTCGTACTATGTCAATGTTACAGAGATAACTGACAGTGGATACATAGGCCTTTCGGGTTCCAATAGCGTTTACATCATTGACAATAATAATAATTTAATTTTGTCAGAACGAGGAACCTATACCGGAAATATTGATGAAAATTATGGAAACAGCTATTTTAATCTTTCATTTTCTGATGATGGTAAATATATTTCCTATGAAAGAGATTATTTCTACAATTGGAACGACGTTGAAGGTAGCGGCGGATATACAATCTATTACCAAAATGTGATATCTCCCTCAGGAGGGGTGACAGAAAACGAAGTATATACTGATGCATATTTGGTAAAATTTGTTGACACCTCAAGAGAAGGAACTTATATTTTACAAAATTATGGCGATTTGTCCCTGAACAATGTCGTCGCCAAAACGAGCGTTCTCGTCTCGGTCGACAGCAACGAACAAAAGGCCAACGCCGCTTCTTATTTCGAAGCCATATCGACCAATGAGCATTTTATCGTGTTCAACAGCGCCGCGACGAATCTGGTGGCTGGAGATACGAATGGCGTCGTCGATCTGTTCCTCCGCGACACCACCCTGGGCAACACGACCAGGATTTCCGTTGCCTCCGACGGCGGGCAGGCCAACGGCAATTCGTACGACGCCCTGATGTCGGACGATGGCCGCCATGTCGCCTTCGAGAGCAACGCCAGCAATCTCGTCGCCGGCGACACCAACGCTGCCAGCGATGTGTTCCTGCGCGACACGGTGCTCGGCACCACGACGCTGGTGACCGCCGCCGCGGATGGCGGGGCGGCGAACGGCTACTCGACCATGGACGGCATGTCCGGCGACGGGCGCTACATCCTCTTCGAAAGCCTCGCCAGCAACCTGGTCGCCGGCGATACCAACGGCGCCCAGGATATCTTCCTGCGCGACACGGTGCTCGGCACCACGATCGCGGTGTCGGCCACCGCGGACGGCACGCCGGGGAATGGCGCCTCGGTCGGAGCGTCGATGTCCGATGACGGGCGCTACATCGTATTTTCCAGCGCAGCCAGCAACCTGGTCGCGGGCGACACCAACGGTGTCAACGACATCTTCCTGCTCGACACGCAGACTGGGGGGATCGTCAGACTGTCCATCGCGGCGGATGGCAGCCAGGCGAATGGGGCCTCGATCCTTCCCAAGATCAGCCCCGACGGGAGCATCGTGACATATCAAAGCGCGGCCACGAATCTGGTCGCGAACGACACGAACGGCAGGAACGATGTCTTCAAGGTCCTGCTTGGAGGCACGACCCTGAAGGCGGATCTTCTGCTCGGGTCCTCCGGCACCGACTCGGTCAGCTATGCCGACAGCACCGCCGCGGTGACGGTGGATCTGACGACCGGCCAGGGCCATGGCGGCTATGCCGAGGGTGATCGGCTCCACGACATCGAGAATATCGTCGGCTCGCGCTTCGCCGACACGCTGATCGGGTCCGCCGGTGCCAACGCGCTGCAGGGCGGAGACGGCAACGACGTCCTGCGGGGCGGTGCCGGAGCCGACGTGCTGGATGGCGGAATCGGCATCGACACGGCCAGCTACGCCGGCAGCACCGCCGCGGTGGTGGTCAGCCTGACCAGCAATGCCGGCAATGGCGGCGATGCCCAAGGCGACACGCTGGCGGGGATCGAGAACCTGGTCGGCTCGGCCCTGAACGATTATCTCTACGGCAGCGCCGGGGCCAACAGCCTGGCCGGCGGCGCCGGCGCGGATTATCTCGATGGCCGCGGCGGCGTCGACACGGCGGACTATTCCACCTCGTCCGCCGGCGTCAACGCGACTCTCTCCGGCATCAGCCACGGCGGCGACGCCGAGGGCGACCGCCTCGTGAACATCGAGAATCTGCGAGGCTCGGCCTTCGCTGACCACTTGACCGGCGACGCCGCCGCCAATCGCCTGGACGGCGGCGCCGGCATCGACACCGTCCACTACGCCAACAGCTCCGCCGGAGTGACGATCAACCTCGCCGCCGCCACCGCCGCGGGCGGCTACGCCCAAGGCGACGTTCTGCTCGGCATCGAGAATGTCGACGGCAGCCAGCACCGTGACGGCCTGACCGGCAATGCCGGCGCGAATGTGCTGCAGGGATTGGGCGGCGACGACACGCTCCGTGGCGGGGCAGGCGCCGACCGGCTGATCGGCGGCGCGGGCATCGACACCGTCAGTTACACCGACAGTGCCGCTGCTGTGACGGTCAGCCTGGCCAGCCACGCCGGGTCGGGCGGCGACGCCCAGGGTGACTATATCGAGGCCGAGAACGTGAACGGATCGCGCTTCAACGACGCGATCTATGGCGATGCCGGGGCCAATGTGCTGAACGGCTGGGCTGGCCGGGATATCCTGGAGGGGCGCGGCGGGGCCGACCGCTTCGTGCTGTCCGCCGTCGCGTACAGCGCGCCTGGCGCCAATGCAGACCGGATCACCGATTTCTCCCATGCGCAGGGCGACCGGATCGATCTCTCGGCCATCGATGCCCGGACGGACAGAATCGGCGACCAGGCGTTCCATTTCATCGGCAGCGCTGGCTACAGCTACGAGGCGGGCCAGTTGCACTACGCCTATTCGGGCAGCACCACCATCATCGGCGGCGACATCGATGGCGACGGCGGGTCCGACTTCAACATTGTCCTCACCGGCCGCATCGCCCTCGTCGCCGGCGATTTCGTGCTCTGAGGCCGTGCGCTATCCGATCTCCATCCGGCACGGCGGTCCGGATGGAGATCGCCGTGCCGACCGGGATTCCATTCTGTACGGCCCCGAGCAGCCGGCCGCCTGTCGCAAGTCGCAGCCATCAATACGCCGGAACCCTAACCTAGCTATACTGTCCGGGGTAGACCGATTTGGATTCAGCCAACAAATACAGGAAGGTAGAGCACTATGGCGACCATCAATGGCACCCAATTCGTGGATTACCTCAACGGCACCAGCCAACGGCCGGCCGCGACGCGATCAGCGACTTTTCGCACTCTGAGGGCGACAAGATCGACCTTCGCCCGATCGACGCCGACGGCAATGGCGCCAATGGCAACACCGCCTTCACCTTCACGCCGGGCGGCGCCTTCACCGGCTCCGGCCACGAAGTCATCGTGCAGGGAAGCGGCGGGATCTACACGGTGCTGGCGGACGTGAACGGCGACAAGGTGGCCGACATGGCCATCACCGTACACTCGGCGACGGCGCTGGTGGCGGGCGACTTTATGCTCTGAGACCGCTAGCGGCCCCAGCTCTGGTCGGGGCCGCCTGGAACCGATGTAAACGTTTTGTGCAGTGTGGGGTGCTTCCTTTTTGTTCATGATATGTTTCATGACAAACACCCCCGCACCCGATCCCGACCTCCAGGCCTATCGCCGCGCCCTCGGGCTGCAGCAGGTCGAAGCGCTGTCGCGCCTGGCCGAGATCGGCATGCAGTTGGCCGAAGGGGCCGGCGCCCGCGCCCTGGCGGCCCAGACCGCCGCGGCCGACAACGTGCAGGCAAGCCCGGACGGACATCCGGCTGAGGACGCCGACACCAGGGCCGAAGACCCAAGGGCCGAGGCCCGGGAGGCCGGGACGGCCTTCGCCCGCTATGCCCTGCTGGTGCAGCGGTCCCTGGCGCAGCGCAGCCGCGCCATCGACAGCCTGTGCGCCCGCGAGACGGCCGAAGCCGCGGAGCGCGAGGCCGCCCGCCCGGCCCGCCGCGCCGCCCAGCGCGCGGAGGTGGAGAGCGTTCTGCACAGCATGGTCTGGGACGAAACCCCGGACGACGACGACCGGGCCGCGGCCCTGGAGGGCGAACTCGGGGAGCGGATCGAGAACCTCTACGCCGACCCGGCGGCCCGGACCGAGGATCGGCCGGCCGGCGCGGTCATGGCCGGGCTGGCCTGCGGCCTGGGCATGAGCCGGGAGTGGAGCCCGTGGGCCCGCTGGTGGCCGGCGACGCCGCGCCCGGCCCGGCTGACCGGCACGACCGTCGAGATCGAGGCCGAGCGAAACCAGCGCCGGGACCGGGTCGTCGCCGCGATGGAACAAACCTTCGCCGAGATCCGCGATCCCAGCCGGATCGAGGGGCTGCGGGCCGGGCTGGCCCTCCGGCTGCAGGAGGCCGACGCGATCGGCTGGCTCGACACCGAGACCGCGCACGTCGTCACCTTGCGCCTGTGCCGGTCCCTCGGCGTCGACCCCGAACTCTGCTCCGCCGGCCTCGATGGCTTCGACACGGGGTGACCGGCCCAGCGGCCTGGCCGCCTATGCCGCCTTGGCCTTGCGGATCGGATGCGTGTCGAAGGTCAACTGGTCGCGCCGGATCTTGCCGTCCCGAATGGTGAGGTGCTTGGCGCAGGTCAGCGTGCCGGCGGACCGGGTGGCCAAATCGTACATCAGCAGCGCCTGGTCGTCGTCGCCGAAGGCGGCGATCACCCTGACGCCGGTGACGTCATGGGCCAGCCCGGTCAGGCCCTTCAGATAGGGCCCAGCCCCGGTGGATTGCTGCATCGGCCCGTCGAAGACGACGTCGTCGGCGATGAACTTCGCCGCGGCATCGAGGTCTCCGCTGGTCCAGGCCTTGGTGAAGGCGAGGGCGAGGGCGATGTCGAGCGGCTTGGCGTGGTCGGCCATGATCCGTCTCCCTGCGGTGATGGGCGGTGATTCAGCCATCCCCGTCCTTCATCAACCGCAGCCATCCGCGCCCAGTTCCTGGGATCGACGCGGTGCGAAGCCCGTTCGCCCGCCTATTGCCCCGTGCATTCCTGGCCCTTTGCCAGGCTGCGGACCAGGCGGTCGACCACGGGATCGAAGGCCTTGGCCCGGGATTGCGGATAGTCGAGCTGGAACCACGCGGCCTGGCCGTCGCCAAGGTCGATGCCGCGGACATAGAGGATCCGCCCGCCCTTGCTGCCGGACAGGCTGGCCTTGCCGTCGGCGATGCGGTGCAGCGTCATCCGCCAGCCGTCGTGGCCATACTCTTCGAGCCGGGAGGCCGCGTCCGTGCGGAACGTGTCCATGAGATTGGTGCCCCAGACCAGCAGCCGCGCCCCGCTCTCTGTCGAGGCCATGGTGACGCCGTCGCCATTGTCCGGTTCGGCCGTCACGGTGAAGCCGGGTGGCACGTCGACGCCATAGCAGAACCGGGGATTGCCGTAGACCGACCAGCTGTCGGTCGCCGCCGGGGGAGCCGCCATCGACGGACCGGCCCAGGCCAGCAGGGCGGCGGTCAGCCCGGCGGCGAAGACCCCGGCGGTGCGTCGACGGTGACGTCCCGATCTCATCCACGGCATCGTTTGCATCCTAGAGCATGATCGTTTCAGGTGGATTCAGGCCGCCATGTTTGGCCGAAGAATGGCAACGCCTGCGAGACTCCAAAGCACCCACCCCTAATAGGCCAGGCCGGTCTTGAAGATCTCGACCGCGTAGAAGGCCAGTTCGCCGTCCAAAGCGCGCTGGATGTTGGCGGCCTTGCGGAAGCCGTGCTGTTCGCCGGCGAACAGGACATAGCCGACCGGCTGGCCCTTGGCCCGCAGCGCGTCGACCATCAGCTCGGTCTGGTTCGGCGGCACCACCGCATCCTCGTCGCCCTGGAAGAAGATCACCGGCTTCGACAGCCGGTCGGCATGGTACAGCGGCGACCGCTCACGGTAGCGCTCGGCCTCCTGCGGATAGGGGCCGATCAGCCAGTCGAGATAGCGCGACTCGAATTTGTGGGTGTCCTGGGCCAGGGCGGCGGCGTCGCTGACGCCGTAATGGCTGGCGCCGCCGGCGAACCAGGTGTCGAAGGCCAGCGCCGCCAGGGCGGTGTAGCCGCCGGCGCTGCCGCCGGTGATCACCGACCGGGCCGGGTCGGCCAGCCCCTGGGCGGCGAGATACTTGGCCCCGGCGACCGAATCCTGCACGTCGACCACGCCCCAGGCCAGATTCAGCCGGTCGCGATAGGCGCGGCCATAGCCGGTGCTGCCGCCATAGTTGACGTCGAGCACGGCGATGCCCCGGCTGGTCCAGTACTGGATGCCGAGGCTGAGGGTCGAGGAGGCGGCGGAGGTTGGCCCGCCATGGATCTTCACCACCAGCGGCGGCACGTCGCCCGCCGGCGCCGCGTGGTCCGGGTTGGTCGGCGGATAGTACAGGCCATGCGCCGTCCGGCCGCCCGCGGTCGGGAATTCGACCGGCTGCGCCTCGGCGAAGAAGCGGCGCAGCGCCGGGTCCTCGCCGATCTCGGTCGCGCGCTTCAGCACCTCGCGCCGCCCTGTCGCGAGGTCGAGCCGGACGATCGCGGCGGCGTCGCGCGCCGAACCGCCGCGGAACACCGCCACCCGCTCATTCGCCCGCAGCGAGGTGATGTCGGTGTAGGGCAGGTCGACTGGCGTCAGCGCGCCGCCGGCGAGATCGACGAAGGCGAGCTTGCCCAGGCCGCCCTCGATATAGCTGCACAGCAGGCGGCCAGGCCCGGAGAAGCTGTAGGCCGACAGGCCGAACACCCATTGCGGCCGGCCGAATTCGGCCGCCATCGGCAGCACGGCTTCGATCGGGCCACCGCGCCCGTCGCAGCGATACAGGTTCCACCAGCCGGAGCGGTCGGCGACGAAGACCAGCCAGGCGCCGTCCGGCGACCATTCCGGCTGGAACACCGATTCGCCGGATCCGCCGGCCAGCGCCTGCGGCGCCTCGGCCGGCGACCCGTCGGCCGTGAGGTCCACCGCGAACAGGGTGGTCTCCACCCAGGGCATGTGCGGATGGTCCCAGGCCAGCCAGACCAGGCGGCTGCCATCCGGCGACAGCCGGGGCGAGGCGAAGAAGTCGTGGCCCTCGGCCAGGATGCGGACAGTGCCGGCGGCGGCGCCGTCCAGCGGCACCGCGACAATGGCGTTGTCCGGATGCGCCTGGCCGGGGCGGTGGCGTTCGCCGACGCCGATCCACAGCCGGCGGCGCGGATCGATCAGGCCATCGGCGAAGCGCCATTCCTCCCCGGCCGCATCCGTCGCCGGGGTGACGGGCACCGGTGCCGCGCCAGGAGCCTGGCGGTACAGCCGGCGGTCGGCCGGGGTGCCGGGACGGTCGTTGGAAAAGAAGACGGTGCCGTCGACGACGGTCCAGGCGCCGCCGCCATATTCATGCACCCGGGTGCGGACATTGACCCCGGCGGGGCTGGCATCGGCGATCGTGCCGTCCGGTCCCTGCCGGACCAGGACGCTGCGCCCGCCTCCCTGCGGCCGGCTTTCCAGCCACCAGACGGTGTCGCCATCCAGTTGGACTTCGGACAGGCCGATCGACTGCGCCACGATCAGGTCGGAGGTGATCGGCGACCTCCAGAATCCGAAGGGCGCGGTTCTGATGCTGGACATGGCTGCTTCTCCGATCGACGGAGCGACAGCCTGTCCGATCGGGCGGCGCGTTTCCAGTGCCGGACGCGGCTTATTTTTTCGCGATCACCCAGACCGCGTGGATGATGCCCGGAAAATAGCCCAGCAGGGTGAGCAGGATGTTGAGCCAGAACTGCCCGCCGAAGCCCACCTGCAGGAACACGCCCAGCGGCGGCAGCAGGATGGCGATGATGATCCGGATCAGATCCATTCCGGGAGAGGTCCTTCAAGGCACGGGATTGAAAGCCGGGATGCCCGGGCGGATGGCATCATCCGCCCGGGCGACCGATCACGGCGGGTTGGGCTTGGTCGCCCCTTCGATGTTCTGACCGGCCGTCTGGGTGTCCTGGCCGACACCGCGGACGGTGTTGTTGCAGGCGGCCATGCTCAGGCTGGCGGGCAGCCGTCCGGTGAGGTGAACGATACGTGTGATCATGATTCAGCTCCTCACTTCTTGAGAACGTCGCGGACGGCGTCCTTGACCTTGCCGGCCGCGGACTCGACCCTGCCACCCGCCTGCTGCACCCGGCCTTCGGCTTCGAGCGAGGTGTTGCCGGTCACTTGGCCGACAACCGTCTTGCCCTTGCCGACGACCTGGTCTACGGCGCCCTTGATGCGGTCCTTATCCATGGATTTTTTCCTTTTCCTGGGAAACCGATCCGCAGCGGACCGGTGATGGAACGGCATCGCGGCCGATATGGTTCCGTCACGCTGCGCTTAGCGGCACAGGAAACGGCCGATCGCCAGGCCGGCGGCGAAGGCCAGGCCCAGGCTGGTCAGCGGCCGTTCGGTGACATGGCCCTGAATCTCGTCCGAAAAGGCATCGGCGGCCTTGCCGACGCGGCGCGCGCCGCGCTTGCCGGCATCGACCGCATCCTGCGCCGCGCCGCCGGCCCGGCCGGTCAGCCGGCCGATCTCGGCCCGCAGATCCGCGATCGTGCTGGTAAGGCTGTCGACATCCTGTTCGATGTTGCGGGTCGCCATGGTGGTTTTCTCCTTGGATTGCACGAACGGCGCCACGTCACGCCAGGCTTCCGGCCGCGAGGACCGGATTGCGGGACGAGGCGATACGATGGAAACAGGGGAAACTCAGATCAGTGGCCGTTTCGGCACCGGGGTTTCCGCCCATGCGGCGAGTGACCGCAGGGCGCTGGTGTCATGAACCTGCAGTTTCTTGCGCGCCAGGGTGAAGACGCCGTCGCGATGCAGCCGGCGCAGCACCCGGTTGGTGTGGATCAGCGACATGCCCAGCATGTCGGCGATGTGCTGCTGGGTCAGCGGGAATTCGAGGGCATTGTCCTTGACCAGATCCAGCTGCCGCGCCCGCTTGTAGACGGCGAGCACGATGGTCGCGACGCGCTCCACCCCCGAGCGCTGGCCGACCGACAGCAGGTTGTCGTCGACGATGCCTTCCTCATGCGCGGTCAGCCAGGTGACGTCGTAGGCCAGGCCGGGATGGTTGCGGAACAGGTCCCACAGCCGCCGCTTGGGGAAGACGCAGACCTCGACCTCGGTCAGGCATTCGATGCCGTAGGGCGCGCCGGTCTGGGGCGAGACATGGAAGCCCATGAAATCGCCCGGCATGAGGATGTTGAGGATCTGCCGCCGTGCATCCTCCAGTTCCTTGAAGCGGAACGCCCAGCCGGAATAGAGGGTGTAGAGATCGCTGTCGTCGTCGCCCTGCGATACGATCTGCGCCCCGGTCGCGAACTTCAGGGTGCCGCGGCGCATCTCGTTGATGAAGGTGATCTCTTCATCCGTGTTCGTCTTGAACAGCGGCCGGCTGCGCAACGGGCAGGTCGCGCATTTGGTCGGGGCCATCGATCGCGTCTCCTCATCAACCGGCGAGTCGTATCGAACGGCCATCGAATTAAACGGGATGGTCGAAACCGAGTACGTCAAAAGTTTAAACAGCGTTACGGTCCGGTCCGCTGTCTGGATCAGATAACGCGCCGGCGACCGTTCCGGGCCCACCGCACGGAACCCTTTCCGCCCGGGGCCCGTAGGAGACCCGTGACACGTCAGGGGCTTGGCCCCGGCTGGCCGCCGCGGCATGGTGGCCGCCGACATAGCGGAGACAGCATGCGCCAGCGTTCCCTAGCGATCGTCCTCTCGGCCACCCTGGCGGCCTCAGCCGGAACGGCAGCCGCCCAGACGCCGGCCCCGGCGGCCCAGACCGGTGCGACCACCACCGTGCCGGCCGAGACCGACACACCGTTTCCCGCATCCCAGCTGGTGCAGCAGACCGGGCCGCAATTCCGGCAGGCCGAGACCCTCGGCCGCCAGATCTATGTGATCGACGGCGCCGCGGCCCTGGCCAGCAACGTTCTGCGCCGCAATGGCATCGACCTGCAGACCGGCGGCGTGGTCGGCTGGGTGACCGAACCGGTGGCGACCGGCATCCTGGTCCGCTTCGTCCGCCAGGGCCGCCAGGGGCCGGAGGCGGCCTACGACGTTACCGTCGATGCCACCGGCCAGGCCCCGGTCCTGGCCCGGCGCGACGGCGCGCCGCTGACCCCGGATCAAGCCGGCCAGTTCGCGGCGGTGCAGCTGGCGCTCGGCCGCCTGGACCAGCCCTGCTCGAAGGTCTATGCGCCGGTGGCGTTCCGCGACCCGGGCACCCGCAACTGGCGGGTCTACGCCCTGCCGGAATCGACCCAGCGCGGCGTCTTCCCGGTCGGCGGGCATTTCCGCTTCCTGGTCAGCCCGGATGGCAGCCGGATCCTGTCCGGCGGGCGCCTGCCCCCACCCTCCTGCCTGGCCGGCGAGCTCACCTCCGAAGGCCATCGCGCGGTGGCACTGGCGGTGGCCGAGCCGCAATCGCCGATCCCGACCGAGCTGCATGTCTTCCTGAGCCTGCGCCGCCAGTTGCCGCTGATTGTGCTGACCCAGCCGGAGGGCACCCGCTGGCTGGTCAGCAACGGCTCGATCGCGTCGGTCAGGCAGTAGCGGCCAAGCCGTTCCGATCTTCGCAGGATCGATCAATCGGGATCGTGCCATCATGCCCCCGGTCGATGAGAGAGGGAGCGATGGCGAAATCCTGGGCCGAGAAGCTGCGGGACCCGCGGCCGCATCAGGTCAAGCCGGCACCGATCGACATCGCCGGCATGAAGGCGGGCGAGATCATGCTGGTGCCGACGGCACGGATGATCGACGCCTTCATCCGCGCCATCCCGGTGGGAACCGGCCTGGATGTGCCCGGCCTGCGCCGCGCGCTGGCCCGCCGGCACGGGGCGGAGGTGACCTGCCCGATCACCACCGGCTTCCATCTGCGCACCGTCGCCGAAGCGGCCTGGGAGGCTCATCGGGACGGTGCGGCGTTGGTGGCGGTCACGCCGTTCTGGCGGGTGCTGGATAGCCGGACGCCAACCGCCGCGAAGCTGGCCTGCGGCATCGACTTCATCCGTCGGCAGCGCCGGGCCGAAGGGCTGGCGGAGGCCGACGGCCCGGTCAGGCCGCCGGTACGGCGTTAGAGCGGACCCGGCGCGGCAGGGTCAGCGCCACCAGGATGCCGAGCCCGACCCCGGCGGCGGCCAGGAAGATCGCGGTGCGGGTGCCGTCGAGCATCGCCGCACGCAGGGCCTCACCCGTCCGGCCACCGATCCCGGCATTGGCGATGGCGACCAGGATGGCCAGGCCGATGGCATTGCCGATGTTCAGCGTGGTCGAGGCCATGCCGGAGGCCACGCCCTGTTCGTCATGGTCGACGCCGGAGGCGGCCGCGATCCACATCCCGGTCCAGGTGACGCCCTGGCCGATGCCAGACACGATCAGGCCGGGCACGACGGCGAGATAGCCGGCGCCGCCGAAGGCCCCGAGCCCGAGCAGGACGGTGCCGAACCCGCCGCCGACCATGCCGAGCAGCAGGGTGCTGCGGGTGCCCAGCCGGGTGGCCAGCCTTTCGCCGAGCTGGGTGCCCGCGGCGATGGCCAGCGACGGCACGACGAAGGCCAGCCCGGTCTCCAGCGCGCTGAAGCCATGCACGGTCTGGAACAGCACAGTCAGGAAATAGGGCAGCGCGCCGAAGCTGCCCATGTAGAGGAAGGTGATTGCCATGCCGGCCGCCAGGTGGCGGTTAAGGAACAGGCGCATCGGCATCAGCGGGTCGGCGCTGCGGGTCTCGATCAGCGCGAAGGCGGCCAGCAGCAGCGCCGACAGCACGGCACAGGCGACGATCCCTGCCGAGGTCCAGCCCGCCGCCGGCCCCTGCACCAGCACGGTGACCAGCAGGGTGACGCCGGCGGTGGCGGTCAGCGCCCCGGGCAGGTCGAAGCTGCGGCCGCGCGGCCGCGGCGGGTCGCGCGGAATCACCACCAGCGCCGCCAGCGCGACCAGGCCGGCCAGCGGCACGTTGACGAAGAACACGGCCGACCAGCCGAAGCTGTTGGTCAGCACGCCGCCGAGCAGCGAGCCCAGCGTCAGCCCGCTGGCGCCGGCGCCCCCCCACACCGCCAGCGCCCGGTTGCGCCGCGGCCCTTCCTCGAACAGGCGGTTGACCAGCGACAGCGTCGCCGGGAACAGCAGCGCGCCGCCGATGCCTTGGACCGCGCGGGCGAAGATGATCACCGCCGGGGACCAGGCCAGGCCGCCGACCAGCGACGAGGCGGCGTAGAGGCCGAGCGCGAACACGAACATCCGGCGCTGGCCCAGCAGGTCGGCGGCGCGGCCGCCGAGCAGCAGGAAGCCGCCGCAGAACACGGTGTAGGCGCTGACCACCCATTGCAGCGACTGCTCGGAGAAGCCGAGCCCCGTGCCGATCTCCGGCAGGGCGACGAACACGATGTTGAGGTCGAGCGAGATGATCGTCTGGGCCAGGGCCAGCAGGGCCAGGCTCCAGCCCAGGGAATGATGGCCGCCGCGATCGGCAGAAACGGTTGCGGACATGGGGTCCGGACTCCTCGGAGGGGGATTCGATTCGTCCGACTGTACGCAGATTATCGTACTGTTTGATAGTACCGGAATATACGTACTAAACTCGCCCATGCCGGAGGCGCGAAGGTTTGACTGTCCGCGTACCATTTCCTATTTATCGATCATGATCACCCCGCAGCATCCCGATCGGCACCAGATCCGGCTGGAGAACGTGCTGACCGCCCTCGGCCACCCGATGCGGCTGGCCGTGATCCGCGCCCTGGCCGCGGATGGCGACCGCGCCTGCGGCACGCTGCTGCCGGGCGTGTCGAAATCCACCCTGACCCATCACTGGCGCGTGCTGCGCGACAGCGGCGTGATCTGGCAGCGCCCGTCGGGCCGCGAAAACCTGCTGTCGCTGCGGCGCGACGACCTGGAGGCCCGCTTTCCGGGACTGCTCGATGCCCTGCTGAAAGCCGCCGTCGCGGATCACGCCGACGCGATGGCGCATCCCGGCAACCGCTGACGACCCCGGGGCCTCATGTTTCGACCGGCGTCGAATCATCCGGTGCCGCGGCCAGGCTAGACCTGCATCAGCCGATGACCGGCCGATGGAGATGACGATGAGCACCGATGCCGCGATCCGCCGAATCTACGAGCAGTGGCACGCGACGGTCCGCAGCCGCGACCTCGACGGGCTGGTGGCCCTCTATGCCGAGGACGCCATCCTGGAGACGCCGCTGATCGTGGCCACTTATGGCGAGGCGACCGACGGAATCCTGCAGGGCCGGGCCGCGATCCAGTCCTTCTTCCAGGCCGGGCTGCGCACGCTGCAGACCGATCTCGGCCGCTGGTACCGCACCGGGCTCTTCTTCTCCAACGGCCGGCAGCTGACCTGGGAATATCCGCGTGAGACGCCGGAGGGCGACCAGGTCGACCTGGTCGAGGTGATGGATGTCGTGGACGGGCTGATCAGCCACCACCGGGTCTATTGGGGCTGGGTCGGCTTCAAGCTGCTGCGCGCCGCCATGGCCAGGCCCGCGTAAGACTCACCAGGCCCAGGCCGCCCCGCCCACCATGGCGCCGATCGCCAACTCGCCGAGAATCCGGGCGCGCGGCAGCGCATCCGTGCTGGTCAGCGTGACGCAGAGCACGGCCAGCACCGCCAGGGCGCACAGGCCGCGCAGGACGGCACGGCAGGGAAGAATCCTCGGGAGGCCTTGTGTCATCGGGGGCTCGCACGGCTCACAAGCCACGACCCATGACACGAACCGCGCCGGCACGCTGTGACGGGGAACACTCTCGCCGTGGTGACCGTCAGGGCGCCCGGCCAGCCGCCGTCTTGAGATAGGCGATGAGGTCGAGCCGGTCCTGCCGCCGGGGCAGGCCGGGGAAGTCCATGCGCGTGCCGGGCACCAGCGCGCGGGGGTTGGTCAGGTAGCGGTCGAGGGTCGCCTCATTCCAGGTCAGGTGGCTGTCCCGCATCGCGTCGGTGTAGTCGAAATCCTCGACCGAGCCGGACAGCCGGCCCAGCAGCCCGTGCAGCGACGGCCCGTATTTGTCCTCCCCCTCCTCCAGCGAATGGCAGGAGTCGCAAACCTCGAACACCGCCTCGCCCCGCACCGGATCCGCCATCTGGGCCCGCGCCACGGCCGGCAGCGCCACCACGGCCATCACGGCGAGAGCCGCACCATGCTTGGTCCTGAACATCGCACCGACTCCGAATATGAGTAATGATCACATTTACTAATGTGATAAACACTCATATTCTGAAAATCAAGCCGGAGGTGCGCTCAGCCGCCCAGCTCCGCCAGCGCCAGTTCGGCCACCGCCAGGTCGATCGCCGGGTGGTCGCCGTCGTCGAGGATCCAGACCGCTGACAGGCCGGCCTGGACCAGGACCCAGCGCAGCAGGCGGTCGCGCTCCATCCCCGCCGCCTCGGCCACCACGGCCGCCCGCCGGGCCAGGCGGCCGGGCTGGGTGGCCACGGCCTCGTCAGGTGCGGCGAGATCAGGTGCGCCGGGCAGGCCCATATCCGGAGTGGTGAAGATGTTGCCGTAGTCATAGCCGCGGTCGCCGACGAGGTGCCGCGGGTCGATCGCCAGCCAGCCGCGCGGGCCGAAATCCAGCACGTTGTCGTGGTGCAGGTCGCCATGCAGGGTGACGACCTCCCGCGGCCCCGCCAGCAGGTCGCGCGCCGTGGCGGCGGCTCGGGCGACGACACCGCCGTAGCGGTCGCCGCCGAGCGTCAACGGCTCCAGCCACTGTGCCAACGGCAACAGCCCGTCCGGCAGCGGCCGGCCGCGCGGCCGGTGCAGCCCGGTGGCCGCGGCGCAGAGGATGCGGCAGGCCTCGTCATCCTGCCCCAGCCGCGCCATCGCGGTCAGCGAGGCGGGGCCGGTGGCACGCTCCAGCAGCAGCGTGTCGCCATGCTGGGCCAGCACCATGGCCGCCCCCTCCCCGGTCCAGTACTGCATCAGCAGGCAGCCCAGGCGCTCATCCGCGTTGACCGGCTGCTTGATCATGGCCGGCAGGTCGCCGTGGAGCACCGGCAGCAGCCGGCTGCCATGGGTGACGATCGGGTCGCCGTCCGGCACCAGGCCCCAGCGGGCCAGATCGTCGTCGAACATCGTCGGTCCTGGGGTTCGCCAAGGGTCCAGGCAGCAGATAGGGGCCTTCTCGCCGCTTGGCCAGGGGCCCACCGGTCCCTGGCACCGGCCTGCCGCCAGCGCCATGTCAGAGTATCGCAAGGGGAGGCAGGCGATGGGGTCGAGAATCCGCTTCACCGGCACCGGGCCGGGACCACACACGCAGGATGGCTGCGCGGTCGAGCTGTACCGCCGCCTGCCGGCCGACGACGAGGCGGAGATCGTCGCCGCCGTGGTCCCGGCCGGCGGTTCGATCCTGGAGCTAGGCTCCGGGCCGGGCCGGGTGACCCATGCGCTGGTCGCCCTCGGCCACCGTGTGACCGCGGTCGACAATTCGGCCGAGATGCTGGCCCATATCCGCGACGCGGAGACGGTGCTGGCCGATATCGAGGATCTCGACCTCGGCCGCCGCTTCGACGCGGTGCTGCTGGCCAGCACGCTGATCAACTTCCCCGAGGCGCGGACGCGCGCCGCCCTGCTCGCCACCTGTCGGCGGCATGTCCGGCCCGGCGGCGCCGTGCTGATCGAGCGGCGCAACCCCGACAGCTTCGCGTCGATCCGGCCCGGGCCGGCTGGGGAGGAAGCCGGCATCCGCCACACCGTCGAATCGGTCCAGCACGAGGGCCGCCTGGCCCATATCGTCCTGCGATCCGAGGCCGCCGACGCGGCCTGGACCCAGAGCTACACCTGCGAGCTGATCGACGACACGCAGCTGGCGGAAGAGCTGGCCACTGCCGGGCTGCGGCTGGACCGCTGGCTGGATCCGCCGCGCCGCTGGGCCTTGGCGGTTCCGGCCTGACGCTTCAGGCCACCTGCGCCGCCGCCTCGCGTGCGTCGTAGCCGCGGCGCCACAGCATGAAGACCTGGACACTGGCCAGCGTCACCGCGGCCAGCACGCTGAAGAACAGTGCCAGCGGCAGCCATTGCCCTTGGTAGTGCTGGGCGATCACCTGGCCAAGCAGCGGCGCGCCGCCGGCCGAGACGGTGACGCCAAGCTGATAGCCCATCGAGATGCAGGAATAGCGCAGCCGGGCCGGGAAGGCGGTGCTGAGGAAGCCGGCCATCACGGCATAGACGCCGGACAGGGTGACGATGGCGAGCGAGATGCCGAGCACGATCGCCAGCGGCTGGCCGGTGCCGACCAGCAGGAACATCGGATAGGGCGCCAGCATCGCCAGGAAGGCGGCGAGCTTGAGGAAGCGGACCTCGCCGATGCGCTCGGCCAGCAGCGCCGAGACCGGCTGCGACAGGAACTGGATCACCGTGACCCACAGCAGGCAGTCGAGGATCAACTGCTCGGGGATGCCGACATATTTGGTGGCGTAGGAGATCATGAACACATTGGTGAAGAAGAAGCCGCCGGTGCCCAGCACCGAGACGCCGGCCGCCAGCAGGATCGGATACCAGGCGGTGCGCAGCGCCTCCGCCACCGGGTAGCGCGCCATCTCCTTCTGCTTCACCACGGCCTCGAAGGCCGGGGTCTCGCGCACGCTGGCGCGGATGGCGAAGCCGACCACCAGCAGCACCACGCCGGCCAGGAACGGCACGCGCCAGCCCCAGGCCAGGAAATCCGCCGGGTCCAGCAGCTTCATCGCCCGGAACATCAGCAGCGCCATCAGCAGGCCCGCCGGGCTGCCGAGCTGGGCGAAGGAGGCGAAGAAGGTGACCCGCTTCGCCGGCGCATGCTCGCCCGCCATCAGCACGGCGCCGCCCCATTCGCCTGACGTGGCCAGGCCCTGGATGATGCGCAGCGTGACCAGCAGGATCGGCGCCCAGACCCCGATCGCGGCATAGGTCGGCAGGCAGCCGATGGCGATGGTGGCGAAGCCCATCATCAGCATGGTGAAGATCAGCAGCTTCTTGCGGCCCAGCCGGTCGCCGAGATGGCCGAACAGCATGCCGCCGATCGGCCGGGCGACGAAGCCGAGCGCAAAGGTGCCGAAGGCGGCCAGGGTGCTGACGAAGGGATCTGTGCTCGGGAAGAACAGCGGCCCCAGCGCCAGCGGCACCGCCAGCCCATAGACGTAGAAATCGTAGAATTCGATGGCGGTGCCGATGAAGGCGGCCGCTGCGGCACGCACGGGCTGGCGCGCCGGGCCCTGGTCAGGACTGGAAGAAGATCCGTTCAATCGGGCCTCGGGGTGGTTTGAGGAAGAATGCGACCGCCTTGGGGTCTCGCCGGCCATCCAAATGAGTCCCCCCTCCCCTCGCGGGAGGGGGCTGGGGGAGGGGGCTGTCGATGACAGGCACGGAATACACCGGCCTAATCCGCATCG
>NZ_JBYRFX010000015.1:0-5658 GCF_057815775.1 Inquilinus sp. | reverse complement strand
GTGCAGATCCTCCGGCACCGTCTGCAGCCCGGCCAGCATCATGATCATGGCGAAGGGGAATTCCTTCCAGACATTGACCACGATCAGCGAGGCCAGTGACGTATGGACGTTGTCCAGGAAGTTGATCGGCCGGTCGGTGATGCCGAGCGCCACCGAGATCGCGCCGATCACCCCGAAATCGCTGTGATACAGCCAGCGCCAGACATAGGCGGCGGCGACGGCGCTGATGACATAGGGGATCAGCAGGATGCCGCGCAGGATGCCCCGGCCGAAGAAATAGCGGTTGAGCGACAGGGCGGCGCCGAGCCCGAGGACAAAAGCGAAGAAGGTCGAGAACACCGTCCAGACCAGGGTGTTGATCGTGACCTCACGGAAGCTGGCGCTGGTCAGGATACGGGCATAGTTGTCCAGGCCGACATAGGCCTTGTCGGCCATGGCCAGGCTGGGCGGCGTGTTGAAGAACGACAGGTAGACCGTGTCGTAGATCGGGTAGCCGATCACCACCAGCATCACCGCGAAGGCCGGCGCGATGTAGAGATAATCGGCCCAGTGGCGGGCGATCCGCCTGAACAGGCCGAGACGTCTGCGGGGTACGGTCCGCACCCTCGGCGCGTCGCCCTGCGCGGCAGCGATGGTCACGCCCGGAACCTCCTTGTCATGGGGAACGGGAACGGGCCTAAAGGCCCGACAGCAGGTCCTTGATCTTGTTGGCGGCGTCGTCGGCCGCGTCGGCCACCGTCATCTTCCCGGTCAGCGCGTTCTGCATCATGTCCGGGACGATGATGTTCATGATCTCCGCCGATTCCGGAATGACCGGGAACGGGATCCCGCTCGGCAGCATCGAGGTCGTGACGTTCAGGAACTTGATCTCCTGCAGCCGCTGCTTCATCCACTTGGTGCGGAAGCCGCGGGTGTTGCCGGGGTTGGAGCCGACCCAGGCCAGCTTGGTCGACCATTCCGGCCCGGTGGAGAAGGCGACGAAAGCGCGGGCGGCGTCCATGTCCAGGCCGCCATCGACCACGTCCGGCTTGAAGATGTGCGCGTTGGAGCCGCCGAACACCACGGCGCGCCGTGCCGGGCCCTTGGGGATCAGCCCATAGCGCATGTTCGCCACGACGGCGTCGGCGATCTTGCGGTCGTTCCCGGTCGCCTTCTTGGCCCGGTCCAGCATGGTGGCGTATTCGATCGGGTGGCTGATCATCATGGCCAACTGGCCGGCGATGAACGGATCCTGATTCTCGGTCTGGGTGTTGGTCAGCGCCGATGTCGGCACCGACTTGTCCCGGACATACATGTCATAGGACGCCTGCAGTGCAGCCTTGGAGCCTGCATTGTTGATGTAGACGTCCTTGTAGCCGGGGCTCGCCTCGGCCTCGTCAAGTGCGCCGCCGCCATAGGCCCAGCATTGCGGCATGAAGCGGAAGGGCGTGTTGCCGGCATTGGTGCGGGCCACCAGGCCGTAGCCGTTCTTGCCGGTCTTGTCCTTGATCTGCTTGGAAAAGGCGACGAGCTCGTCCCAGGTCGCCGGCGGCGTCTCCGGATCCAGCCCGGCATCCTTGAAGATCGCGGCGTTCCAGATCAGCGCCATGGTCTCGTTGTTGGTCGGCACGCCGTAGGTCTTGCCCTGCCAGGTCACCGACTTCATCGCGCCGGGCCAGAAATCAGCGGTGCGGAAGCCGACCGCCTCCGGCGCCAATTCGCTCAGCTGGCCCTTGGCGGCGAATTCGACGCCCCACAGGATCGGCAGCTTCGCCACCATCGGCGCCGCATTGCCGAGCGCTGCGGCCCGCAGCTTGTTCAGCATCTGGTTGTAGTCGAGGTTCTGCTTGTCGACCGTGATGTTCGGATAGGTCTTGGCGAAGCTGTCCCAGAACTGGGCGTCGATCTCGTGCTCGACCTGCGGCGACGCTTCGTTCGGCCCGACCCACCAGTAGGTCAGCCGGCCCTTGGTGTCGAGCGGCACCACCTTGGCGCATTCGGCCGCAGTGTCGACCTCCGCCGTCCCGGCAATGCTGTCGATGTAGTCAGGCGTCCAGTTCGAGGTGTCGATGCTGCCGGCGTCGTCGGCCCAGGCCGCGAACGGGCTGCCGAACCCCGCGGCCACCAGCCCCGCGCCGGCCGAATAGCCCAGAAAGCGGCGGCGGTCGACGGGATGCGAAAAGAGGTCACCAGCATGAAACTTGGACATGGTCGGTCCTCCCAATGGTCTCGCCTCTCGGTGCGAGTTTCGGTGAGCCTAGGCTGGCCCGGGAAACTGCGTCAAGGCTGGTCCGCAACTTATTGCGGTTTTTGTTATCTTGTTAGCTGACGTTACCACGCGCTCAATCGAAGAACGCGGCGTCTTCCGGCAGCAGGTACGGCCGGGCCTTCTCCGGATTGAGATCGACCCCCATGCCGGGGCGGTCCCACACCTCGATCATCCCGTTCTGCACGATCGGATCGGGCAGGCCGTCGACGATGTCGTACCACCAGGCCGGATCGCCGCTGGGGTATTCGAAGGCGATGAAATTGTGCGGCAGCGTCGCCGAGACCTGGACCAGGGCGGCGAGGCCGAGCACGCCGTTGCCGGTGCCGTGCGGTGCCATCAGGATGCCGTGCAGGTTGGCGTATTCGGCGATCCATTTCAGCTCGGCGATGCCGCCGACATCACAAGGGTCGGGGCCGATCACGTTCACCGCATGGCCTTCGATCAGCGCTTTGAAGTTCTGGCGCAGATAGATCTGCTCACCGGTGTGGATCGGCGTCGAGGTCGCGCGGGTGACCTCGCGATAGACGTCGGCATTGACGTAGGGTACGTAGTCGCCGGTGATCAGATCCTCGAGCCAGAGCAGGTTGTATTCCTCGACCGCGCGGGCGAAGCGGATCGCGTCGGGCACGGTCCAGCCTGGGCCACAATCGAGCGCCAGGCCGACGCCATCGCCCAGCACCTCCTTCATCGCCGCGACGCAGGCGATGACATGCTTCATGCCGCGCTCGGTCATCAGCCCGGAATCCATGGCGCCATGGAACACGCTCTTCTGCGGCGAGCCGTAATAGAAATCCGGCACTTCGCGCCGCATCGGGCTGTGGAAGCCGATCGCCTGCTTAATCATGGTGAAGCCCTGCGGCAGGGCCATCTGGCGCTTGGCGTCCGCCGCATAGTGCTCGGGGTCGTAACCGCCGAGCGGCACGCGCAGCGAGCCATTGTAGACCCGGACATGGTCGCGCACCTTGCCGCCGAGCAGCTTGTAGACCGGCAGGCCGGCCGCCTTCCCGGCCACATCCCACAGCGCCATCTCGATGGCGCTGACCGCGGCGCCCCAGGGCTTGAAGGCGCCGCGCTGGCGGATGCGCAGCATCACCCGCTCGACATTGGTCGGGTCTTCGCCGATCAGCGCCTCACGGAAATGCAGGATGTGCGGCTTCAGATACGGTTTCTGGTGTTCGACCTCGCCATAGCCGCTGATGCCCTGGTCGGTGACAACGCGCACGATCGGGTTCTTGCCGATGACCGCGCATTTCAAATCAACGATTTTCATGCTGGGGCGCCCCGCTTGGTGGGGGACGGGCGACGCCGCCCACCCGTGTTTCCTCACTCGTCTTTTTTATGTCCGATTTTTCGGATGCGAGGGCGAGCCTAACACAGGAGAATTTCATTGCAACTTGTTAGGTGAATGAAATTTCTACTTCGCCTTCTTCGCGAGCTTCAGCGCCGCAGCCAGCCAGGCCGTGGAGCCGACCAGGCCGGTCGAGGCCCGGGTCACGATCTCGGCAACCAGCGCCACCCGCACCGGCGGCCGGGCGGCAGCTTCGGCGTCGCCGATCCGGTCGGCGATGCAGCGCACCATGGTGGCGCCGATCTCGACCTGCGGCGTCCGCACCGTGGTCAACCGCGGCGACACCTGCGAGGCCGCGGCGAAATCGTTGAAGCCGACCACCGAGATGTCCTCGGGCACCCGGATGCCGAGGCGCAGCAGGTCGGAGACCACATTCACGGCAATGCCGTCATGGGCGCAGAACAGGGCGGTCGGCGCGCCGCCGGCCCTGATATAGGCGAAGAACACGTCGCGGAAGCCCTCGGCCTCGTCGAAGACGATGTCGTCGACGGTGGCGCCCTCCTGCTCCAGCGCCCCGTCGCGGAAGCCACGGAAGCGCTCGGCACGGCCGAGCGGCGTCGTGCTGCCATGGACGAAGGCCATCCGGCGGTGGCCAAGCCCGAGCAGCAGGCGGGCGACGCCGACCCCGGCCTCCCAATCGGCGCCGACCACCTGGTCGATCCGCTCCATTGGGCCGACATAAGTGGCGCAGACCACCGGCAGCCCGGTGCGGGCGGCCAGGCCGGACACCTCCGTCGGCCGCGGCACCGCCAGGATCAGGCCGACCACGGCGCTGTCGAGCTGGCTGCCGTCGCCGAGATGGCGGGCCTGGCGCGGCACGATCGACAGGCCCAGCCGCTCCCCTTCCCGCTCCGCGCCATGAAGCATGTTGAGCCACAACTCGCTCGAGACCGGGTCGATCTCCTGGCGGATGAACAGGATCTGGCCCGCGGCCGCCACCGGCTCCTGGCCGCGGCGATAGCCCAGGCTGTGGGCGGCGCGCAGCACCCGGCTGCGCGTGGCCTCGCCGACGCCGGATTTGCCGGACAGGGCGCGGGACACGGAGAATTTGGAAATCCCGAGCTTGTCGGCGATGTCCTGGATGGTGACGCGACCTGACGCCATACGAATGTTGCGTTCCTTGTTTGGACCGCACCTTCTGCCGCAGCGGGCCTTCTGCCGTCAAGTTGACGCATATGCGCCAACATGGCTTGCGTGTTTTGTTTGGCAATGATAGCCAATTGCCTAACAACAAGCAAACTTCACAAGAGGTTGGCAGCATGACAGGACGTCTGGAGGACACCGCCCGCGACCGGGTCGAGGACGCGGTATCGACCCATTCCCGCCCGAGCGACCTGAAGATCACCGATCTGCGCGTCGCGGTGGTCACCGGCAGCGGCTACTACCCGATCATCCGGATCGACACCAACCAGGGCATCTCCGGCCTCGGCGAGGTCCGCGACGGCGGCCATGCCGAGAATGCCCTGCAGTTCAAGCACATGCTGCTCGGCCAGAACCCATGCAATGTCGACATGATCTTCTCCGCCCTGCGCCGTTACGGCAGCTGGGGGCGCGAGGGCGGCGGCGTCTCGGGCATCGAGATCGCGCTGTGGGACCTGGTCGGCAAGGCCTATGGCGTGCCCTGCCACCAGTTCCTCGGCGGCAAGCATCGCGACCGCGTCCGCATCTACGGCGACACCCCGGCGCCGGCGCAGATGACGCCGGAGGGCTATGTCGAGGCGGTGTTGCGCCGCAAGGCGCTGGGCCTGAACTTCATCAAGTTCGACCTGCCGCCGCGCTTCTTCAACGGGGCCGCGAACGCCCTGGTCGGCCAGGCCACGCTGCATGAATACGACCTCGCCAAGGCCTGGCGCGCGCCGGGCGCCGGGCGCGGCATCAAGCTGGGCCAGGCCGGCATCGCCGCCGCGGTCGACGTCGTCCGCGCGGTGCGCGAGGCGGTCGGCAACGACATCTCCCTGTGCATCGACCATTTCGGCGAAGGCTACATGACCGCCGACGAGGCGATCCGCCTGGGCCAGGCGCTGGAGCCCTTCGACCTGGCCTGGCTGGAAGACCCCCTGCC
>NZ_JBYRFX010000014.1:0-9458 GCF_057815775.1 Inquilinus sp. | reverse complement strand
CCACCATCGTTGCCCCCAAGGTGTCGGGCTACCTGTCCGAGGTCCTGGTCGACGACAACCAGGCCGTGACCGCGGGCCAGCCGCTGGCCCGGATCGACGACCGCGACTATGCGGTGGCGCTGGACCAGGCCAAGGCCGACGTCGCCGGCGCCCGCGCCGACATCGCCAATGCCGAGGCGGCGATCGAGCAGCAGGGCGCGGCGATCGACCAGGCCCGCGCCACCATCGCGGTGGACCAGGCGAACCTGACCTTCGCGCAGCAGCAGTTCGACCGCTACACCGCCCTGGCCAATCGCGGCAACGGCAGCATCCAGCAGGCGCAGCAGATGGGCGCGAACATCGAATCGGCGAAGGCGACGCTGCAGCGCGACCAGGCGGCCGTGACCGCCACGGAAAAGCAGCTCGACGTGCTGCGGGCACAGCGTGACAAGGCCAACGCCTCCCTGGCGCATGACCAGGCGGTGCAGAACCAGGCCCAGCTGAATGTCGGCTACACCACCATCACGGCGGCGGTGACCGGCACGGTCGGCAACCGCAGCCTGCGGGTCGGCCAGTATGTCCAGGCCGGCACCCAGCTGATGGCGGTGGTGCCGCTGGCCGAGACCTATATCGTCGCCAATTTCAAGGAAACCCAGCTGACCGACGTCAAGCCCGGCCAGCCGGTCGACATCTCGGTCGACACCTTCCCGGACGCGGACATCCACGGCCATGTCGACAGCCTGGCGCCGGCCAGCGGCCAGGAATTCGCCCTGCTGCCGCCTGACAACGCCACCGGCAACTTCACCAAGATCGTCCAGCGCATCCCGGTCAGGATCGTGCTGAACCGCGACGACCCGCTGGCGGGCGAACTGCGCCCCGGTATGTCGGTGATCGCCACGATCGATACCAAGCAGGACGACGCCAAGGGCAACAGCGCGGCGCAGTAAGGCGCCGCTGCTGATCCCGGGTCGGGAGGCCCGCCATCATGTCTTCCGTTAGCACCACCGCCGGCGCTCCGCCGGCCGGCCCGTCCGCCGGCGCCAGCGACCGCGCCAGCATGACCACCTGGATCACCGTGCTCTCCGGCCTGATCGGCGGCTTCATGGCCGTGCTGAACATCCAGATCACCAACGCCTCGCTGCCGCAGATCGAAGGCGGCATCGGCACCGGCATCGACAACGGCGCCTGGATCTCGACCTCCTACCTGATCGGCGAGATCATCGTCATCCCGCTGACCGCCTACCTCAGCCAGGTCTTCGGCTTCCGCCGCTTCCTGCTGGTGAACACGGCGCTGTTCCTAGTGTTCTCGGTCGCCTGCGCCTTCGCCGCCAATCTCGGCCAGATGATCATGCTGCGCGGCATCCAGGGCTTCACCGGCGGCGTGCTGATCCCGATGGCCTTCACCCTTGTCATGACCAAGCTGCCGCTGCGGCAGCGGCCGATGGGCATGGCGCTGTTCGCCATCACCGCCACCTTCGCCCCGGCGATCGGCCCGACCATCGGCGGCTGGCTGACCGACAATTACGGCTGGGAATACATCTTCTACATCAACCTGGTGCCGGGTGCTGCGATGCTGGTCGGGCTGGCCCTGACCCTCGAACGCGCGCCGATGCAGCTGCACCTGCTGAAGGAGGGCGACTGGTTCGGCATCGGCACCATGGCGATCGGCCTGGCCGCGCTGCAGACGGTGCTGGAGGAGGGCAACAAGGACGACTGGTTCGGCTCGACCTTCATCGTCCGGCTGACCGCGATCGCGGTGGTGTCCCTGTTGCTGTTCCTGTGGATCGAGCTGAAGGTGGCCAAGCCGGCGGTCGACCTGCGCCTGCTGGTGCGCCGCAACTTCGGCTTCGGCACATTGGCCAACGTTTTCCTCGGCTTCGCCTTGTACGGCAGCGCCTATCTGCTGCCGCAGTACCTGGCCCAGGTGCAGGGCTATGATTCCGAACAGATCGGCGGCGTCATGGCCTGGACCGGCCTGCCGCAGCTGCTGGTCATTCCAATGGTGCCGATGCTGATGGGCCGGATGGATGCACGCTGGCTGGTGGCCGGCGGGCTGCTGGTCTTCGCCGCCAGCTGCTTCATGAACACGCACATGTCGTTGGTCTATGGCGGCGACCAGCTGTTCGCCCCCAACATCGTGCGCGCCATCGGCCAGGCGGTGGTGATGGCGCCGCTGTCGGCCATTGCCATGGCCGGCATCACCCGGCAGGAATCGGCCGCCGCCTCAGGCCTGTTCAACATGCTGCGCAACCTCGGCGGCGCCTTCGGCACCGCGCTGCTCGGCACCATCGTCACCAAGCGCGAACAGTACCACTCCAACATCATCGGCCAGTCGATCACGATGTTCCGCGACGAGGTCCGCACCCGCATCGACCAGCTGACCAGCTACTTCATGGCCCATGGCGTGTCGGACCCGGCGACCGCCAAGCACCAGGCGATCATCGCCATCGGCAAGACGGTGAAGGCGCAGTCGCTGGTGATGGGGTTCAGCGACACCTTCGGCGTGCTCGGCGTCATCCTGGTTGCCTCGGCCACCTGCGTCTTCATCATGCGCAAGGGTGCCGCGAGCGGTGGGGGCGGAGCGCACTGAGACCATTTGATAGCGCACCTGGCGCGGCCGTCTGACGGCGGCTTCTCCTCACGGACCAAACGTCCGCTGCGCGCCGGTTCTCGAAGCCACCGCCAGCCGACTCACACCAGCGCACTCTCAAACGGTCTCAAGCGTTCATCGTTTCCGGAACGGCACGGCCGTCCGTCAGTTCACCAGCTTGCGGTAGAGATGCCAGGTGGCGTGGCCCAGCACCGGCATGACGACGATCAGCCCGACGAACAGCGGGATCGACCCGATCACCAGCCCGAGGGCGACGATCAGGCCCCAGGCCGCCATCGGCACCGGGTTGGCGGCGACGGCGCGGACCGAGGTCCAGATCGCCGTGTCGGCCCCGACATTGCGGTCCAGCAACAGGGGGAAGGACACCACGCCGATCGTCATCGCCACCACGGCGAAGACGAAGCCGGCGCCGACACCGGCGATCATCAACGTCCAGCCGGCGCTGGTGTTGAACACGTCGTGCAGGAAGGCCGACACCGAGACCGGCGCGGCGGGCCCAAGGGTGTTGTTGTAGATCACGTTGGCCACGAACATCCAAAGCACGAAGATCGCGGCCAGAACGGCGCCGACCAGCAGGATGACGCCGAAGCGCGGTGTTCGCAGCACCCCGAAGGCCGCGGCCCAGCTGGAGGGTTCGCCATATTCCCGCCGCCGGCTCATCTCATAGAGGCCGATCGCGGCGAAGGGCCCGATCAGGGCGAAGCCCGAGGCCAGCGGGAACAGCAGCGGCAGCATGTCCTGGCCGAACATCGCCCGGGCCAGCACCAGCCCGACGATCGGGTAGATCAGGCACAGATAGATGACGTCGGTGCGGTACAGGCCGAAATCATCGAAGCCCCGGGCCAGGGCATCGCGCAGATCCGCCAGGCGGATGCGATGGACCGCGGGGGCCAAAACATTCGGGTCTTCTTCGGCGCGGAACATCGTCCTGCTGCCGGCGGTGACGGCCTGGCTACCGAATTTAAGCTGGTCCGCTCCCCACTCCAGGGGGTTCCGGATGGTCATGTCTGTTCCTCCAGAGCGGTTGTCCGAAAGAAATCACGTCGACCATTTCAGTTCGATCGGGCCCGGTTTCCGGTTACCCGTCCTGGCATGACTGTACGCCGCTTGGCGCGCCAAGTCTCGCCTGTCCATATCTCCTGGTTGTCAGTGCGACAGCGAGCGGCGATCAGCCTTTGCCGGCGAAGGCGTTGAAGGTGATCAGCGTCATCGTGTCCTTGATGTGCGGCAAGGCATGGATCCGGCTGTTGACGAAGCGGCCGACATCCATGTCCTCCGGCAGGTAGCATTTGACCATGAGGTCGAACTGGCCGGAGATCGAATAGATCTCCGACACCTCCTCGATCTCGTCCACCGCATGCTCGGCCGTGTCGTAGGCGCGGCCCAGCTCGCATTTCACCATGATGAAGATTGGGCGCATTCCGCGGCCTCCGTGACTCGGGTTCCGGCAATCCTAGCCCGGCGTCGCCGGCTTGGCACCCCGCACGGTGCGGCGCCAGACCAGGGGGGCCGGAATGACCAGCCGCTGGGCCGTCCCGGTGTCCTTGCCGTCCAGGATGGCCATGACAGCGTCGGTCATCACCTCTGCCGGCTGGTCGAAGCTGGTCAGGTCGTAGGATGACCAGGCCGCCTGGTCGGTGTTGTCGAAGCCGATGACGCAGAGATCCTCCGGCACGCGCAGGCCGAGATCGTGGCGCGCGGCGTCGAGGAAGCCGAAGGCGACCAGGTCGGCGATGCAGAAGGCGGCATCCGGCCGGTCCGGGCGCAGCAGCAGATCATGCGCCGCGGCGCGGCCGGTGGCGTACACGGTGCGGCCGCCGCGCCAGATTACCGGCTCCAGCCCCGCCGCCTGTGCCGCGGCGACGAAGCCGGCCTCGCGCGCCAGCAGGCTGGGTGTGCCCTGGGCCGAGGTGACCAGGCACAGCCGGTGGCAGCCGGCGCGGCGGAAGGCATTGACCGCGACCTGGCCGGGCAGGGCGCTGTCGATGGCGATGTTGGCCGGCCCGTCGATCCGGTCGTCGCGGTTGATTAGCACCACCTTCTGCCCGGCCTCGATGCAGGTGCGGGTGATCGCCTCGGACGGCGTGCCTGATAAAATGATGGTGGCCTCGGCGCGATAATGCAGCACCTGCCGCAGCGCCGATTGCAGATCCTCCCCGCCGCTGCCGCCGGTGTTGATCAGCATCGCCACGCGGCCGTCCCGCTGCAGCCGTTCGGTCAGCACGCCGACCATGCGCGACCGCAGTGGCGTTTCCAGATCGGCGGCGACGATGCAGACGATGTTGCTCGATCGCCGCGTCAGGCCGCGGGCGAGATGGTTGACGTGATAGCCCAGCGCCTCGGCCGCCTGCATCACCCGCTGCCGGGTTTCCTCCGACACGCTGGCGCCCGGCGTGAAGGTGCGCGACACGGCGGAGCGGGAAACCCCGGCCCGATCGGCCACCTGCTGGGCGCTGGCGAAGCTGCGTCGTCGCATTGCGAATCGGGCCTGCGGTCGGTGATGGGCGATGAAACGGGTCGATAGACGATTTTATGCACGGCCGTGCAGATCACAAGCACAACCCCTAGGGGAGTTCTACAGAAAATATCCCATGAATGGTTGACAGGCCATGGCATTCGCAGTGATCTTGCACAGCTGTGCAAGATCGGGCTGACCTGCGATATCATGAGCTTCGACCGCGACGCCGTTCTCACCCGCCACGCCTTCGCCATCGACCTCGCCCGTCGGGCCGGGGCGCTGGCGCTTGACTTCTTCGAGCGTCGCGATGCGTTGGTGGTCGAGACCAAGGAATCGAGCCAGGACTTGGTCAGCCGCGCCGATCGCGAGGTCGAACTGCTGATCCGCGCGGCGGTGGCCGGTGCCTTCCCGCAGGACGGGCTGCTCGGCGAGGAATATGGGCGGGAGGACGGGCATTCGGCCTTCACCTGGGTGATCGACCCGATCGACGGCACCGCGGCCTTCCTGCACGGCATCCGGTCCTGGACCGTTTCGATCGGGCTTACGGCCGGAGAAGAGATCGTCGCCGGCGTCGTGCACGACCCCTGTGCCGATGAGCTGTTCGAGGCCGTGGCCGGCGGCGGGGCGCGGCTGAACGGCAAGGCGATCGCGGTCGCCACCGCGGCGGGACTCGGCGACGGGCTGATCGGCTTCGGCATCAACCTCAAGGTGCCGCCATCGGTCGGCGCCGGTTTCCTCGAACGGCTGCTGCTCGACGGCGGCGCCTTCCTGCGGCTTGGATCTGCCGCGCAGATGCTGGCGCATGTCGCAGCCGGACGGTTGATCGCCTTCTATGAACCGGTGCTCAGCCGCTGGGATTGCTATGCCGGCTTCTGCCTGATCCGCGAAGCGGGCGGTTGGGTCGACGACGTGTTCTGGCGCGACGGCGGCATGCCGGGCGGCCTGGCCCTCGGCGGCGCCCCCGGCGTGCGGACGGCATTGACCAGAATTGTGGATTTCGGGCCGGCGGCGGAACCGCGCCGGGCAACGGCCTGAGATGCGGACGAGGGCACCCCGTCGGGGTGCCGGGTGTTGTGAGACTCGGCAGGTCGTTGGGAGGCGGCCATCCGGTGTCAGGATGGGAGAGGCGGGGTTATGGGACAATCGCTCGGACGGGATCGGCTGGAGGCCTTGGCGGGGGCGTTGCGTGAGCGGCGGTCGCGGATGGAGTTCAGCTCGCGCACGGCGCGGCTGATCGACAGCGGCATTCCGAAGATGGCGCAGAAGCTGGTCGAAGAAGCGGCCGAGGTGGCGATCGACGCGGTTCAGGGCGAACGCCAGAGAGTGATCGAGGAAGCCGCCGACCTGATGTTCAACCTGACCGTGCTGCTGACCGAGCTGGAGATCAGCCCGAATGCGGTGTGGGAAGAAATGGACCGGCGGCAGAAGCTGTACGGCCTGGCGGAAAAGCTGCCGAAGGATAAGTAGGGCGGGGCCCTTCCTTCAATCATCATCGCGCCTTGGCGGTCCGCCGCTGCTGCGCGATGATGGCCGCCCCTGTGGAGGGTGGGCCATGAGCGGCTATGATCTCGGCATCTGGTTCAGCGACGTTGCGATGAACCGTGATCAGGCGGCCGCATTCTACCGTCATATCGACAGGGATTGGGTCGTCGTACGCCGGCACCCGTCCTTCGATGTGTTCTGGACTGAGCTTCACGCGCGGTTTCCAGATGGAGTAGGTGAAGTCGACCACGTTGCGGGTCTCGATTCACCGCCGATTACGATGTGCTACTCATTGCAGGACGTCCGATCGGGCGTCCTGTCGGGCGTCCTGTCGTCATCCCGACGAACCCCGAGGCCGGCACCAATATCGCTGGATGACACGGTTTGGGCCTCTGGCCCTCTCGGCGCGAGGGGGTCCGCCACGATCCTTTCCGTCGCCTGGAGCCGGGCCGTGGAAGTGGTGCCTCAGATCCAGGATCTGGCCATCCGAAACGGGCTTGTCGTCTTTGATGGGCAATCCGGCGAGGTCACGTTGCCGCCCGGCCTGGGCATCGGCGTGACGCCAGACGCTCGGCTCCGGCTCGAGGTGGCCAGTGCTGTCCCGCCCTTCGACGTCGGCATCCTGCTGGACGGCCGGCCCGTGGCGGCCTTTCTTTCTCCATCAAGGGTGGACGCCCATGAGCGGGCCCGATCCATGACACTGCAGCTAGAGTTGCCGCTTTATGAAGTGATCGACCCCGGCTCGTTGGCGCAACTCCCCAGACCCAAGCCCCTGTCCGCTGACGATCCGGATCTTGGAGAGCTCGGGAAATTGCTTCTGGGATTTGACACCGCGCCGGAGTTTCCATCCGGATTGAAATAACCCGAGCGGCTGTTCCCGGCGCGAACCTCATCCGGGTTGCGTCCGTCGCGATCCGGGGGCACGGTGGCCCCGGCCCGTGCCTGGCGAGGCGTGCGGGCCGCGGGATCATCCGGACGGACCGAACCATGACCGACGACCATCACCATCACGACCACCCCCATGACGCGCCGGCCCCCGGTGAAACGCCGGATTGGCGCATGAACGGGGTGCGCGTGATCCGCGGCAACGATCTCGACCCCAACACCGCCCAGACCGCCGGCATGGACCGCCGGGCGGCGATCAACGCGGCCCGGGTCGGGGCGCAGAAGATCTGGGCCGGCACCGTCACCATCCACCCCGACGCCAAGACCGGCGCCCACCATCACGGCGCGCTGGAAAGCGTGATCTATGTCGTGCGCGGCAAGGCGCGGATGCGCTGGGGCGAGAAGCTGGAATATGTCGCCGAGGCCGAAGCGGGCGACTTCATCTTCGTGCCGCCCTATGTGCCGCACCAGGAGATCAACGCCTCGACCGACGAGCCGCTGGAATGCGTGCTGGTGCGCAGCGACAACGAGGCAGTGGTGGTCAATCTCGACATCGAGCCGGTGGAAAAGCCGGAGGCCGTCTACTGGGTCGACCCGATTCACAAGCACCCTTGAGTGGAGGCCGCCGGCGTCATTTGCCCGGCTTCGCCCGGGCATAGACTCCGGTGAAGGTGACGTTCAGGCCGCCGCATTGCAGGTTGTCGGCCGCCACCAGATAGGGACCGAGGCGCCAGAGCCGGACGCGGCAGGCCGTGTCGTCGTCCGGGCTGGCGTCGAAGGACTGGGTCTTGCCGTCGGGACCCACCGCGAAGGCGGCCTTGCCGGCGGCGGGCGTCACCGTCGCGCTGAACTGGCCGACATTGACCGCGCCGCGCGCCACCCGTGCCGGATCGCTGCCGCCGAAGCTGGCATAGCCCTCCAGGGCCAGGGCGCCGCCGGCCGCCGGCTTGATCTCGATCTGCTGCTCGTCGCCGCTGTGCCAGGCGCCGCGCCAGTCGGCATCGGGGCGGGCGGGCACGTCGACCAGCGCCGCCGTCGGCAGGAAGCCGCTGCTGGTCGGGAAAGTCGGTGCATAGCCGGTGAAGACGGAGCAGGCATAGGCGCCGGTGGTCGAAGTCACGATCACCCGGTCATCCGCCACCAGATAGCGCTTGGCGGCGCAGGATGTGGTGTCCTTCGGGCAGCCCGCCTGCTCCGTGCCATCCTTGACGAAGCGCGCCCGCTCCCGGTCCAGCGAGACGGCCTGCAGCTTCGGCTCGGACCCGGGGGCCATCAGGTCCGTCAGGGCATTGCAGACGGGCACGGCCTCCGCGGCGCCGGCACGGCCCGGGATCAGTGCGAGTGACAGGAGCAGGAGCGGCAGGGCGGTGGAACGGCGCATCAGGGTCTCCAGGATTCAGATGACCCTAACGCGCCGACCCCGTCCCGTCAGCCGCCGAAGCGCTGCTTCAGCGAGTCGAACCCGGTCTGGAACACGCCCTGGCCGATCAGCTTGCGCATCGCCGCTTCGTTCTCCGCCGTCACGTCGAACTCGGCGGTCCATTCGGCGAAGCTGCGGTCGCCGTCAGTGACCGGGATCAGGCGCAGCGTGGCGGTGTAGTTCGTGAGCGGCATCGGCGCGGACAGAATGGCGTAGGTCACGGAGTGTTCGGAATCGGACAGGGTCAGCAGCCGCTCGCGGATGGTGCCGCCATTGTTGCCCAGCTCCATGCTGCGGACGCAGCCGACGCGGTCGGACGGGCCGTCATCCTCGAGCTTGCTCGTGACCAGGGCCGGGTGCCAGCCCGGCAGGTCGTTGAAATCGCGAATGGTCTTCCACACGGTCTCGACCGGGGCGTTGATCACGCTGCTGGTGATGACTCGGATCATGGTCGCGTCTCCTTTGAGGTCAGAACGTCACCTGCTTGAAGGCGCGGGTCTGCGCCGTCAGCGCCTGTTCGGTCGGCAGCCGCTCCATCGAGCTGGCGCCGTAGAAGCCGTGGCAATGCTTGCAGTGCTGCAGCACATAGGCCGCGTCCTCGGGCATCGAGATCGGGCCGCCAT
>NZ_JBYRFX010000013.1:0-2575 GCF_057815775.1 Inquilinus sp. | reverse complement strand
GACGTTTCTCACCCATGAGCAGGTCACGGCTTTGGCAGACGCGGCCGGGGAGTGGCGGACGGTCATCCTCGTTCTGGCTTTCTGCGGGCTTCGCTGGGGCGAGCTCGCAGCTCTGCGAGTGGGGCGCGTCGACACGATGCGTCGAAGGATCAGCGTCGCGGAGTCGGTGACCGAGCCTGATGGGAAGCTGGTCTGGGGGGACCCGAAGAACCACCAACGCAGGTCGGTGCCGATCCCCAAGTTCCTGGTCGATGAGCTGGACGTCCTCAAGGCGGGCAAGGGTCCGAAAGACCTGATGTTCACCGGGGCGCGTGGCGGGGTGCTGCGGAACGGAAACTTCCGCAGGGACATATTCAACGCGGCGGCTGTCAAGGCCGGCCTTGACGGACTGACACCACACGAGCTGAGACATACAGCGGCTTCACTGGCCATTAGTTCAGGGGCCAACGTGAAGGCGGTTCAGAGGATGCTCGGGCACGCCTCGGCCGCGATGACTCTGGACGTGTACGCGGGCCTGTTCGACGACGACCTGGACGGTCTCGCGGACCGCATGGACGAGGCTCATGTGTACTCGATGTGTATTGAGGCGAAGGATGAGGCTAAAACCAAGAAAACCAGCGTGACTCACATCCGCTCTGCCGCAACAGAATTGGGTTAGTGGGCCCCGTCGGGCTCGAACCGACGACCTACGGATTAAAAGTCCGCTGCTCTACCAACTGAGCTAGAGGCCCGGGGTGTGGGACAACTCTAAGCAGACCCACACGCCGCCCGTAGCCTAGTGGACCGGCGCCCCTCCCGGCGTCCCGTCGCGGCCGCTAGGGCTCGCGGAGTATTTGTTGACCGTCGTCTGATCGCGAGATCCAGGCAGTCGACACCCTTGGAGTCAGACCGCGCAGGAGTCACCCTCGCAGGAGGGCGCAGAGCCCCCCGGAGTCACGAGGGTGAGCGGCTGACGCTCGGACCAGGCCTTGTTTAGCACCTGCAGGACGGCGTCGGCGGGTTGGGCTCCCGAAATGCCATACCTGCCATCGATGACAAAGAAGGGGACGCCGCTGATGCCGTATGCCCGCGCCTGCGCTTCGTCGGCGCGCACCGCATCGGAGTAGCGGTCTGTGGTCAGCACTGCGTCCACTTCGACCTCGGCGAGCCCGACCTGTGTGGCGAGCGCGCGCAAGGCTGACCGGTCTGAGACCGGAGATCCCTCCGTGAATGTTGCGCGGTCAAGGAGCTCCTTGAGCTCGTCCTGCAGGCCATGCTCCAACGCGAGGTGCAGCAACCGGTGCGCGTCGAAGCTGTTGCCGGGCCGGGCAAGGTCAAATCGGAAGTCGAGGCCTTCTTCGGCCGCTGTCGCCGTCATGTTGTCGATCATGACCTTCGCCTCGGCGATCGTGCATTGGTACTTCGTCGCGAGCCGCTGGGCGTACGTTCCCGATTCAGCGCTGCTCGGAGGCGCGGACACGTCTAACTCAAAACTACGCCAAACCAGCTCCACCTCATCGCGGTGGGCGAAGCGCGCCAAGGCCGCTTCGAATCGGCGTTTGCCGATGTAGCACCAGGGACAGACAACGTCGGACCAGACTTCGACTCTTAAGCTCACGACTGAGCCAACAGCATCGGTGACCAGTCTCTGCCGTGGACGCGGCCCGTCCTCTCGCCGGAAGACGAGGGAGGCTGGCAAGGACAGCCGGAAGAACGCCAGCTGCTCACACTGAGGAAACCGTCGCTCTATGAGCCCGCCCCTGAGCCAAGGCGGTGCGGACCCTGAAGTTCCGGCCCGGCATTCGGGGTCAGGTCAGGGGTGCACCTGATGGACGGCGACTCTCCGGCGGCGCAGAGTTGGGGTGTCAGGAAACGCCTTGAACACCGGTTTGAAGGGAAGCACACCAACCATGAACGACATCCAACAGAGCTTCGCCCAGCAGGGTTTGGTCCGACCGCAGGAGGGGCGGGTTCTGGCTGGCGTGTGTGCCGGGCTCGGACGACGCTTCGGCATCACACCGTGGACCGCACGTCTCCTCTTCTTGCTGCTGCTGATGGTGATCCCAGGCAGCCAGCTCCTGATCTATCCGATCCTCTGGATCCTCATGCCGTCAGCGGAGGCAGTGCGCGTTCAGCCGCCGCGGACCCCTCCGGCCCCGGCCGCCTGACCCTGGGATGGCGGCGCGGAGGCGGGCACAGGTCGCCAGATCGGTCATCCGCCGCAGTAAAGGGACAAAGCAGGAACAACTTAGGGAATCAGCGCACCGCTAGGACGCTCACCTTCGGGAGCCCCAGCTGCCGCCAGAGTTGGATGAGCCACCGCGAGAGTTGGATGAGCCCCCCCAGCTGGACGAAGACTGTCGAGAAGGGGTGTCTTGCCATTGAGGATTCGACCCTGTCGAGGGATTGGAGGCAGGAGGCGCAGGCGCTGGAGCTGGAGCTGGAGCGGGAGCAGGCTTGGGCACGGGAGCAGGCGCCGGAGCGGGAGCAGGCACGGGAGCGGGAGCAGGCTTGGGCACGGGAGCAGGCACGGGAGCAGGCGCGGGAGCGGGCGCTGGAGCGGGCGCTGGAGCGGGGGCCGGGGCAGGCTTAGGTG
>NZ_JBYRFX010000012.1:0-3765 GCF_057815775.1 Inquilinus sp. | reverse complement strand
CGGTTATATTCTGCGCCGCGCAGGACAGGCCCGAAAAACCGGCGATGGGCGCCGTGCCGGCCATGGTCTAGCAAGGGACACGGCCCCGCTGGAGACTTCGCCGTGATCGACCCGTTCTGGCTTCTGTTCGCCGCCAAGCTGGCGCTGACCGCGGGGATCGTCGTCACCGCATCGCTGCTGGTCGAGCGCAGCGGGCCGCTGCTCGGCGCGATGATCGCGACGCTGCCGATCTCGGCCGGCCCGGCCTATGTCTTCCTGGCGATGGAGCACGATGCCGAGTTCGTTTCCGGCAGCGCCCTGGCCAGCCTGGCGATCAACGCCGCGACGGCCGTGTTCCTGACCAGCTATTCCCTGCTCGCCCGGTCGCGCGGCCTGGCGCTCAGCCTCGGCCTCGGACTGCTGGGCTGGGCGGCGGCGGCAACGGCGATCGCCCGGGTCGAGTGGAGCCTGCCTGGCGCGGTGACCCTGAACCTCTGCGTCTTCGCCCTGTGCCTGCCCCTGGCACTGCGGCGGCTGGCGACGGCGACGGCCATCCGCAGTGCCGGCCGGCGGCGGGACATCCCGGTGCGGACGGCCGCGGTGATGAGCCTGATCGCGGCAGTGCTGCTGATCGGCCGCGCCCTGGGCCCGACCGCGGCCGGCTTCGCCGCCCTGTTCCCGGTGGTCACCGGCAGCCTCGCCGTGCTGCTGCATCCGCGCATCGGCGGCGCGGCGACGGCGGCGGTGTTCGCCAATGCGCTGATCGGCATGGTCGGCTACATCCCGGCGCTGGCGCTGCTGCACCTCGCTGCCCCGGCCTTCGGCTCCCCCACAGCACTCGGGCTGGCGCTGGCCGCCTGCCTGCTGTGGAACGGCGCGGTGCTGGCGCTGCGCAGCCGCAACCGGGTCGCGGCGGCCCGGTCCTAGCCCTCGGCCGTGATGACGACCGAGTCGGCCGAGCGCGCGGCCGGGCCGTGATGCACCGCCTCGATGTTGTTGCCGTCGGGGTCCAGCACGAACGCGGCATAGTAGCCGGGGTGATAGTGCCGCTCGCCCGGCCCGCCATTGTCGTGGCCGCCGCCCGCCAGCGCTGCCGCGTGGAAGCGGTGGACGGTGTCGCGATCCGGCGTCTGGAACGCCAGATGGACATGGCTGATCGCATCGCCGGTGCTGACGAACAGCTCGTCCGAGGAGAAGAAGCTCGGCCCCTCAAAGGTGATCTCGCGGCCGAGCGACGCCAGGGCGGCGGCATAGAAGCGGCGACTGGCCGCCAGGTCGCGCACCACCAGATGGACATGGTCGATCAGGCGGCCGGTGTGGAATTCCATCGGGATCTCCCCTTCTGCGTTGCGATCACGGCGGGTCGTCCCGGGTCAGATCGAGACGGACGATCGGCCGGGTCGGGCTGCGCCGTGCCACCTCGCGGAAGCCGAGATCGAGGAACGGGCCCAGCACGCCGGTGTAGATTTCGCCCGGCCCCAGCCGGCGGCCGGCATCGATCGGATAGGCCTCGATCACGGGGGCGCCGTGCGACCGGGCCAATTGCATCGCCGCACGGATCAGCGGGCGCAGCAGCCCGGTGCGGCGATGGGCCCGGGCGGTGACGAAGCAGGTGATCGACCACACCGGCAGGTCGTCGACCGTCGCCAGGTTGCGCGACCTGGCCAGCCGCGGCTGTGCTGCGCGCGGGGCGACTCCACACCAGGCGACGGGATCGCCGTCGCGATAGCCGACCAGCCCCGTCGGCTCCCCGGCCGCGACCAGCTCGCGAAACAAGGCGTGGTTGCTGCCGTCGCGCATGCCGGCGTTGTAATCCGCCCGCGGCCGGCGCCAGAAGGCACACCAGCAGCGGCCGGCATCGGCGCAGCCGGCGAACACCGTCTCGACATCATCGAGCCCGCCCGGCGTCAGCGGCCGGCACTCCAGCGTGGCCTCACCATCTGTCTTCGGCATTCCTAACCCCTGTGCCGGTTGCCCGACCATGCCGGGCTTGCCCCGCCGCAGTCAACCGGTAGGATGGTTAGGCAATGCAGACAGCCGAACCCGTTCCCTCCTATGCCCTGCGGCCGCCGAAACGGATCGGCGGCATGCTGTGCCTGGACTTCATCAACACCGAGATGTGGCGCGGCGACGTGCCCGACCGCCGTGAACGGCTGACCGGCTATGGCGAGCTGGCACTGTGGGCCGGCCATGTCGACATCCTGGACCGGGACGGCCAGCGCGAGCTGCTGCAGCGGGCGGGGCAGCAGCCGGACATCGCCGCATCGGTGCTGGCCACCGCCCTGGCACTGCGCGGCGCGCTGGGCCGGATGCTGGTGTCGCCGGCGGCGATTGCCCCGGCGGACCTGGCGGTGCTGAACGTGCTGCTGGCCCGCGCCCCGACCCGCACCGGGCTGGTACCGGCCAAGGGCGGCTTCGCCTGGGCCATGACGGCGGCGGAACCGCTGGAGCAGCCGCTGTGGCCTGTCGTGTGGGATGCGGCCGAACTGCTCGCCTCCGGCCGCGCCGGACGGGTCGGATGCTGTTCCGATCCGGAGTGCCGCTGGGTGTTCCTGGACACCTCGCGCAACGGCAGCCGGCGCTGGTGCTCGATGGAGGATTGCGGCAACCGGCACAAGGCGCGCCGGCATTACGAGCGCAGCCGGACCACCGCCTGATTGCCTTCAGGCCGGGGCGACGCGATGACGCGCTTTACCTTCCAGCCAGGGGAAGCCTCACAGTGCGGTCACGCCGCCCGAGAGAGGTCCCCGATCATGTTCGTACCCCCTGCCCTGACCCGCCGCCGCTTCCTGGCCGGCACCGCCGCCTCGGCCGCCCTGGTCGGCTTCGCTCCGCGCTTCGCCCGCGCGGCAGTGCCGGTGGAGCTGACCGTGGCGACCCGCAGCCTGGAGGTCGCCGGCCGGGCGGCCACGGTGTCCGGCATCCCCCCGCCGGACGGCAGCCCCGGGCTGCGCGCCGTTGCTGGCGACGCCTTCCGGGTGCGGCTGACCAACGGCCTGGCCGAGCCGTCGCTGGTGCATTGGCACGGGCTGACCCCGCCCTGGCGCCAGGACGGGGTGCCCGGCGTGACCCAGGACCCGCTGCCGGCGGGCACCGGCTTCGACTACGACTTCACGCTGGCGCGCCCGGGGACCAACTGGATGCACTCCCATCTCGGTTTTCAGGAACAGCTGCTGCTGTCCGCCCCGCTTGTTATCGCCGACCCGGCCGAGGCCGGGCTCGATGAGCAGGAGGTCGTGCTGATGCTGCACGACTTCACCTTCCGCGACCCGGCCGAGATCATGGCCGAACTGCGCGGCGCCACAGGCCACGACATGGCTGCGATGCCGGGGATGTCTCACGACATGCCCGGCATGGATCACGGTGCCGGCGGCATGACCGGGATGGATCTCAACGACGTCGAGTACGACGCCTATCTGGCCAATGACCGTACTTTGGCCGACCCCGAGGTGGTGCGGGTGGAGCGCGGCGGAAGGGTGCGGCTGCGCATCATCAACGGCGCGGCGGCGACCAACTTCCACATCGATCTCGGCGCCGCCACAGGCACGCTGGTCGCGGTCGACGGCATGCCGGTCCAGCCGGTGACCGGCCGGCGCTTCCCGATCGCCATCGCCCAGCGCCTGGACATCCGCGTCACCGTGCCGGCCGGCGCCGCGCTGCCGGTGCTGGCGCTGCGCGAAGGCGACAACCAGCGCACCGGGCTGGTCCTGGCAGCACCCGGCGCCGCGGTGGCCCGCATCGCCGGCCATGGCAGGGACGAGGCCCCGCCGGTCGACCTGTCACTGG
>NZ_JBYRFX010000011.1:0-1521 GCF_057815775.1 Inquilinus sp. | reverse complement strand
TCATTCTATTTTTCAGGCAGTGGAGTCAAGTGGCGAGGGGCCGGCCACGGCGAATGCTTCGGCAATGCCGGTGTGGGAACAGTGCGGCCGAGCCGGCGGAGCCCCTCTGTGCACCCCCTCCCCTTGCGGGCGGGGGCAGGGGGAGGGGTCTGCGCGCGTCCGCGCGCGAATGGGCAAAGGGTAGACTTCACGGTCAAAGCCGGATTGCCAGAACCCGCGCCGGTGCACTGCCATCGACACCCCCTCCCCCTACCCCCTCCCGCGAGGGGAGGGGGGACACATTTCTTCGTCTGTCTTGAGTTGTTTGGGAGCCGACAGGACTAAGCCGGCACCCGCGCCCGGCCTTGCAGCCAGCGCTGGCCGAACTGGGCGATGGCCAGCGCCAGGGCGCCCGAGGCCAGCGACACCAGGAAGCCGTTCTGGGCGCCATAGGTGTCGATCACCCAGCCCGAGACCGAGGAGCCGAAGGCCACGCCGATGCCGATGCCGGTCATCGCCCAGGTGATGCCCTCGGTCAGCTGCGACGGCGGCACCAGCCGCTCGATCAGCCCCATCGCGGTGATGATGGTGGGCGACACGGCGGCGCCGGCCAGGAACAGGACTGCGGCCAGGGCCGGGATGCTGTCGATGACCAGCAGTGGCAGCGTCGTCAGCGCCGCCAGGCCGATGGCGAGGACGAATTGCCGGGCCAGCGGCATCCTCAGCTTCAGCGTGCCGAACACCAGGCCGACGATCAGCGACCCGGCGGCATAGCTGGCCAGGACCAGGCTGGCCGCGGCCTTCTGGCCCTGGGCCTCGGCGAAGGCGATGGCGGTGACCTCGGCGGTGCCGAAGATCGCGCCGATCGCCGCCAGGGTCAGGACGATGACGCGCAGCGACCCCAGCCGGATGACGGCGGTGCCCCGCCCGGCCTCGGCGGCATGCACCGGCGGCTCGGTCGACCGCTGCGCCGCGAACAGCAGCGCGCCGCCGGCCAGCAGCAGCGCGGCGGCCAGCGGCCCGGCTTCGGGGAAGAGGGCGACGCTGAGGCCGATCGCGAGGACCGGCCCGGTCATGTAGATCACCTCGTCGACCACCGATTCGAAGGCGAAGGCGGTGTGCAGCTTCGGGGTGTCGCGATACAGCTGGGTCCAGCGTGCCCGCACCATCGCCGACATGCTCGGCATCGCCCCGGTCAGCACGGCGAACAGGAACAGGGTCCAGTCCGGCGCGCCGGTGCGGGCGGCCAGCATCAGCCCGGCCAGCGCGGCGACGCTGACGGCGCTGGCGGGCAACAGCACGCGGGCCTGGCCGCAGCGGTCGACCAGCCGTGAGACCCGCGGCGCGATCAGGGCGTTGGCCAGGGCGAAGGTGGCGGCCACGCCTCCGGCCAGCCAGTATTCGCCGCGGGTCTGCGACAGCATGGTGACGATGCCGAGCGTGATCATGGCCTGCGGCAGCCGGGCGACGAATCCCGTGGCGGAAAAGGCCGTGGCACCGGGGGCCTGGAAGATGGCGCCATAAGGGTTCGGCATCGGGAAC
>NZ_JBYRFX010000010.1:0-4911 GCF_057815775.1 Inquilinus sp. | reverse complement strand
TGCTCAGCCTCGACTGGATCGCACTGAACGGGGCGCTGCCGGCCCGGCCGGCGGGGCTGGTCGTCCATGTCTCGCTCGACCACACCCTGCACAATGGCTGGAGCATGGACCACCAGGCGCTGGCCCCGGTCGACCGGCTGATCGCCGCCGACCCGGACGCGATGGTCTCGGCGCTGTGCCGTGCCCTTGGCGCCGGCCCGCGGGCGGTGGAGGCGGCGGCCGTGCCGGTGCCGGACTCGCGGCCGGCTGATGACGCCGGTCCCCTTGTGGTGCCCGACCTGGCCTTTCACCTGCGGGCCGCGCTGGCCGGCAAGCCGGTGTCGCTGCTGCACCTGCCGCTGTCCTGGGACGGGGCGTTTTGGCCGTTCCGCCACCCGCTCGACTTCGTCGGCTCCGACGGCGGCGGCGGCATCGGCGGCGGGCCCGGCATCTCGGTCGGCGCCGCGCTGGCGCTGCGGGGCAGCGGCCGGCTGCCGGTGTCGATCTGCGGCGACGGTGACTTCCTGATGGGTGTCACCGCGCTGTGGACCGCGGTGCATTACCGGATTCCGCTGCTGCTGGTTGTCGCCAACAACCGCTCCTTCTTCAACGACGAGGTGCATCAGGAGCGCGTGGCCCGGATGCGTGGCCGCCCGGTCGAGAACAAATGGATCGGCCAGCGCATGGCCGACCCGGAGATCGACCTGGCCGGCATGGCCCGGGCCCAAGGCGCCGAAGGCTTCGGCCCGGTGACGACACGGGCGCAGCTGGTCGAGGCCTATGCCAGGGCGATCGCGGTGGTCGAGGCCGGCGGCGTCGCCGTGGTCGATGTCCGGGTCGAGCCCGGCTACACGCCCGCCATGGCCGGCGCCCTGACCCGCGAGACGAAAGCCGAGGAGGGGAAGAAATGAGCCTGGCGACCATGGCGCGGATTCCATCCGCCATTCCCCTGTCCGCGGCCCCGACCACGCCGGAGCCGGTGCTGGTGGTCGACGACGTGGTCCAGCGCTACGAAACGCGGGAGGGACCGGTCGTCGCCGTCGACCACATGTCGCTCGATGTCCGGCCCGGCGAGTTCGTCTCGGTCATCGGCCCGTCCGGCTGCGGCAAGTCCACCCTGTTCAACGTCATCGGCGGTCTGATCGCCCCGACCGAAGGCCAGGTCCGGGTGGTGGGCGAGCTTGTCTCGGGCCCGCATCCGGCGATCGGCATGGTGTTCCAGGAGGAATCGGCCTTCCCCTGGCGCACCGTGGTCGACAACGTCGCCTTCCCGCTCGAGATCCGCGGCATGCCGAAGGCGGAGCGGCTGGAGCGGGCGCGGCACTTCATCTCGCTGGTCGGGCTCGACGGGTTCGAGCGGCGTTACCCCTCCGAACTGTCCGGCGGCATGCGCCAGCGCGTGGCGATCGCGCGGACCCTGGCCTTCGAGCCCAAGATCCTGCTGATGGACGAGCCCTTCGCGGCGCTGGACGAACAGACCCGCCTGCTGCTCGGCGACAAGGTGATCGAGATCCAGCACGCGCTGCAGCAGACCATCGTGCTGATCACCCACAACATCGCCGAGGCGGTGCAGCTGTCCGATCGCATCCTGGTGATGACCTGGCGACCGGGGCGGACCAAGCGGATCATCGAGATCGACCTGCCGCGGCCCCGCACCTCCGAGATCGTCGGCAGCGAGGCGTTCGGCCGCTATGTCGCCGAGATCTGGAAGGATCTGCGCGAGGAGGCCAGCCGCGGCATGACCGAATCCGACCGTGCCGAGCTGGCGCGGGGCTGAGGCGATGGCGCATCCCGCAATCCGGCACGACCGATGGGCCCCCGCCGTGCTCGGCCTCGGCACGCTCGGCGCCGCGCTGGTGGTGGTCGAGATCCTGATCCGGGCCGGCCTGATCAACCGATTCGTCATGCCGCTGCCGTCGGAGGTCCTGCTGGCCCTGGAGCGGGTGGTGGCGGAGGAGGGGGTGCTGCACCGCTTCCTGGTCACCGCCGGCGAGGCGCTGGGCGCTGGTGTGATCCTGACCCTGGTCGGCGTGCCGCTGGGCATCCTGCTCGACCGCGTCGACCTGGTCCGCCGGGCGACCGAATCCTGGGTGGCGGGCTTCGCGGCGGCCCCGGTCGTCCTGGCCTATCCGCTGTTCCTGGTGGTGTTCGGGCGCAGCGCCTGGACCATCGTGATGATCGGCGCCCTGGCGGGGTTGCCGCCGGTGATCCTGAAGACGCTGGAAGGGCTGCGCGCGGTGCGGCCCGTGTTCGTCGATGTCGGCCGCAGCTTCAACCTCGGCGACTGGCAGCAGTTCCGCATGATCAAGCTGCCGGCGGCGCTGCCCAGCATCTTCGTCGGCATCCGGCTGGGCCTCATCTTCGCCCTGATCAATGTGGTCGGGGTCGAATTCCTGATCAATTTCGGCGGCCTCGGCCCGCTGATCAACGAGCTGGCCGAACGCTACGACCTGCCCGGCACCTATGCCGCGATCGCCTTCGTGGTGCTGGTCAGCATCTGCTTCTTCGCCGTGTTGGAAAGGATCGAGCGATGGCTGCGACCGGGATCGTGACCGGCGCGCGCCGGGGCGCTGTCGACCCGGTCCTGGCACTGCGCATCGCGATCATCGTCGTCGTGCTGGCGCTGTGGCAGGGCGTGGCGATGTCCGGGCTGCTGTATCGCGACGTCGTGCCCGGCCTGGGGGCGATCGCGGCCGCGCTGGTCCGGCTGGCGGGCAGCCGGGATTTCTACGGCAATCTCGGCGTCACCGCCGGCGAGGCGGGGCTTGCCCTGGCCATTGGCGGGATCGGCGGCCTGGCCGTGGGCATCGTGCTGGGCGGCAACCAACTGCTTGGCCGGGCCTTCGAACGCTACCTCTACTGGCTCGGGCCGACGCCGAAGATCATCTTCTTCCCGGTCATGATCATGTGGTTCGGCGTCGGGCCGGGCTCCAAGGTCGCGATGGGCGCCCTGTCCTGCGTCTTCCCGGTCGCGCTCAGCACGGCGGCGGCGATGCGCGGCATCGCCCCGGTGCTGGTCCGGGTCGGCCGCAGCTTCCGCGCCGGCCCGCTGCAGATGGTGACGAAGATCTATCTGCCGGCGATGCGCGAGCCTGTCATCAACGGCCTGCGGCTCGGCCTCGGCATCGCGATCATCGGCGTGCTTCTGGCGGAAACCAAGCTGTCGAACCAGGGCCTGGGCTTCCTGATCATGCAGGACTACCAGCGCTTCGACATGCCGGCGCTGTACGCCTTGCTGATCGCGATCTTCGCGATGGTGATCGCCGTCAACGCACTGGTGACGAGGCTGGCCGCGAAGGGCCCGCCGACCCGTGCGGCCGCGGCCAGAACGGGGAGAAAACCATGACTCGGATCGGGAGGATGATCGGCGCCATCGGCATCGCCATGACGCTGGGCCTGACCGCGGCGCAGGCCGCGGATATGGAGAAGCTGACGCTCGCCATCGGCCAGCGCGGCAACTGGGACACGGCGGTGCCGGAACTCGGCCAGCGAGCGGGGATCTTCAAGAAGCATGGGCTGGAGCTCGAGCTGCTCTATACCCAGGGCGGCGGCGAGACGCTGCAGGCCGTGATCTCCGGCAGCGCCCAGATCGGCGTGGCCGCGGGAACGCTGGGCGTGTTCGGCGCCTTCGCCAAGGGCGCACCGGTCCGCATCATCGGCGCCCAGGCCACCGGTGCGGCCGAATACTGGTACGTCCCGACGGACGCTGCGCTGCAGCGGCTGCAGGACGCGACCGCCGACACCACCATCTCCTATTCGACCAACGGGTCGTCCAGCAACAGCATGGCCGCCGGCTTCGTCGAACAGTACAAGCTGGCGTCGAAGCTGGTCGCCACCGGCAGCCCGCCCGCAACCTTCACCGCCGTGATGTCGGGCCAGGTCGATGTCGGCTGGGCGTCGCCGCCCTTCGGCGTCCAGGCGCTGCAGGACGGCAAGATCCGCATCGTCGCCCGCGGCAGTGACGTGCCATCGCTCCGCAACCAGACCGTGCGCGTGATGATCACCAGCGCCCCGGTGCTGGACGAGAAGAAGGACGCCATCGGCCGCTTCCTGCAGGCCTATGGCGAGACGCTGGACTGGATGTATTCCGACCCGGCTGCGGTCGCGGCCTATGCCAAATGGGTCGAGGTGCCGCCCGATATCGCCGAGCGCGTCCGCAACGATTTCTATCCCAAGGAAAACCTGCGGCTGAACCGGCTGGCCGGGATCGATGCCGCCATGACCGACGCGGTCGCGTTGAAGTTCCTGGCCGCGCCGCTCAGCCAGGACCAGCTCGCCACGCTGGTGCAGTACCCGACGAAACCGACCGAATGAACGTCCCTTCTCCCGGTATTGGAGTCGCCATGTCCGTCCCCCCGTCGCTTCCGGATCTCGCTTCGGTGCTGCCGCAGCATCGTTCGGCCTATTACGGCTGCGCCTGGCATGAGCCGAAAAGCGGCCGCCATGTCGAGGTCACCAGCCCCGGCTCGGGCCGGTCTCTCGGCACGGTGGCCGATGCCGGGGCCGCCGATGCCGAGGCGGCGATCGCGGCGGCGCGGGAGGGGTTCCGGATCTGGCGGGCGGTGCCGCCGCTGGAGCGGGCGAAGGTGCTGAAGCGCATCGCCACCATCGTGCGCGATCAGCGCCAGCTCGACTTCTTCGCCGGGCTGGTGACCGAGATGAAGGGCGCCTCGATCCCGATGGGGCCGGATGTGGTGAACTTCTCGGTGCGCGAGCCCTGGGGTGTCGTGACCAAGATCCTGCCCTGCAACCATCCCTTCATGTTCTGCGCCGGCAAGATCGCGGCGCCGCTGGCCGCCGGCACTGCGGTGGTGGTGAAGCCGCCGGAACAGGCGCCGCTGTCGTCGCTGCGCTTCGCCGAGCTGATCGACGGGCTGCTGCCGCCGGGCGTGTTCAACCTGGTGCCCGGCGGGCGCGAGGTCGGCACCGTGC
>NZ_JBYRFX010000009.1:0-3876 GCF_057815775.1 Inquilinus sp. | reverse complement strand
AGACGACGAATTTCAGCCGCACCCGATTGGGTTTCGATTCTAGGGCGAACCCAACCGACGCCGATCCGGCCTCAGAGATTCCTCGGGATCAGGGCGCGGACGGCGATGCCGTTGACCGGAACCTCGCCGGATGGGTCGATCGCGACCGGGGGCGGATAAAGCGGGATTCAGCCCCGGATCGCCGCCCGCCACGCGCCCGGCGGGCCGCCGAAGGCGGCGCGGAAATGCCGGGTCAGGTGGCTGGGGTGGGTGAAGCCGCAGGCGGCGGCGATCTCGGCCAGCGGCCGGTCGGTGCCGGCCAGCAGGCGGCGGGCGCGGTCCAGTCGCCGGGCCAGCACATAGCCGTGCGGCGGCAGCCCGACCGAGGCGCGGAACATCCGGGCGAAATGGGTTTCCGACAGGCCGGCCACATCCGCCAGCCGGCCCAGCGTCAGCGGCTCGTCCAGCGCCGCCTCGATGAGCTCCAGCACCCGGCGGCGGGCCTGCGGCGCCAGCCCGCCATCCAGCGCCGGCGATCGGCGGCGGCGCAGCTGGCTGCCGGCGAGATGGGCCAGCAGCTCATGCCCGATCTGGGTCGCGGCCAGCGATGCGTCGTCCCGGTCCCAGCCCATCCGCAGGAAGCCGGCCATCAGCCGGGCGGCCTCCGGGTCGTGGAAGAAGGTGTCGTCCGACAGCGCCGTCTCGCGGACATCGGCGTCATGCGCGGCGGCGCCGGCGGCGGCCAGACTGCCGGTGTCGAAATAGAAGTGCAGGAACCGCATCGGGTTCTGCAGCGTCCAGTCCGATTCATGCTCCGCCGGCAGCAGGCAGAATCGGCCCGGGCCGCCGATCCGGTCGGGAAAGCCGACGCGCTGGGTGCCTTCGCCGCCTTCCAGATACAGGCTCAGCGTGTGGTGGCCGGGGGCGCGGTAGCCCGTGGTGTCATGGGCATTGCGCCATTGCGCCAGGGTGAAGCCGTCGCCGATCTCGACCGCATGCTCCAGCACCGCGCGCGACGACGACAGCGCCGCGACCACGCCGTAGCGCGCCGCCAGCCGCCGCAGCAGGCCGTCCTCCACCCTGGGTCCATGCCGGTTCATCGTGCCGCCAGACTAGACCCGGGGCCGGCGCGGCACCATTGCCGGCGGTGAAAGACCGCAAGGATGTGCAATCGCCGGCGTCGCCGGCGGGCGCAGTGTCGGGGCCGACACATCCGGAACCAGCGTGCCGCCATGACCGCCGCCCTCTATCTGCTCGTCGTCCTGATCTGGGGCACCACCTGGATGGCGATCCATTACCAGATCGGCCCGGTGCCGGTGGAGCTGTCGATCCTCTACCGCTTCGTCCTGGCCGCGGCGGTGATGTTCGCGCTGCTGCTGGTCCTGCGCCGGCGCGAACCCCTGCGCGGCCGCGACCATCTGGTCTGCCTCGGCCAGGGGCTGACGCTGTTCAGCGGCAACTTCCTGCTGGTCTATCATGCGTCGGCCTATGTCCCGAGCGGCCTGGTGGCCGTGGCCTTCTCCACCGGCAGCGTCTGGACCGCGCTGTTCAGCCGGGTCGTGCTCGGCCAGCCCCTGCGGCCGCGCATCCTGGCCGGCGGCGCGGTCGGGCTGGCGGGGCTGTGGCTGCTGTTCGGCATCGATCCGGCGCGGCTCGACCTCGGCATGCTGTTCGGCCTCGGCCTGGCCCTGGCCGGCACCATGTGCTTCGCGGCCGGCAACGTCTTCGCGGTGATGCACCGCCGGCGCGGCCTGACGCCCTGGACCACCACCGCCTGGGGCATGCTGTACGGCGTGCTGATCCTGGCCGCCGTGGCGCTGGCGGAGGGGCAGCCCTGGCGCTTCGACCCGTCGCCGGCCTATGTCGGCGCCCTGTTGTACCTGGCCATCCCGGGCTCGGTGGTCGCCTACCTGGCCTATCTCACCCTGGCTGGCCGGATCGGCGCCGACCGCGCGGCCTATTCGACCGTGCTGTTCCCGCTGGTGGCGCTGAATGCCTCGGCGCTGCTTGAAGGCTATGTCTGGACCGCGGCGGCGCTGGCCGGGGTGGCGCTGGTGCTGCTCGGCAATGTGCTGGTCTTCGCCCGGCTGCCACGGCGGCGCAACGGCGCCGCGGCCCCGGCGGTCAAGGCCGGGGCCTGACGGCTTAAAGACCGCTCTGCGGCCCGTCATCCTCGTAAGTCGGCAGGGTTTCGTCGATCACATGCCAGGGGATGCGGGTGCCGATCCAGGCATGCTGGCGCGGCCGCAGCGCCGTCGGGTCGTCCAGCGTCGCCAGGGCGATGCCCATGGTCTTGCCCTCGGGCTCGAAGCCCTCGAAGGCGAGCGGTGAGCCGCAATCGCCACAGAACCAGCGCCGCCCGACCGGGGAGGACTGGTAGCTGCGCGGCTGGCCCCTGGTCCAGCGGACGCCGGCGAAGGGCCCGGTCGCCCAGGCCACGGCCGGGCTGCCGGTGGCCTTCTGGCACATCCGGCAGTGGCAGTAGTCGACCGACTCCAGCGGCCCGTCCAGGCGATAGCGCACGGCGCCGCACAGGCAGCCGCCCTCCAGTGGGAAGGGGCCAGCGCTCACGGCCGGCCGATCACCATGGGGCGCCGCGACGGGCGGCTCCGGCGGCGGCCGATCGGCAGCGGCGGCAGGGGCTCGGCCACGGCGCGCAGCTCCGCCGGCAGCATCGGGCTGCGGCGCGGCGGTGCGAAGACGGTGAGGTATGCATCGAGCAGACGGTGGAACATCGAACCCTCCTGGGCAAGACCGGACTCTCTCGTGAACCAAGGTTCGGCACAAACGCCGTTCCCTTGCAGCATCTGTCAGGAAAAGTTACAGATTGATATGCGCCCGCTGCCGCCGCTCAACGCCGTCCGTGCCTTCGAGGCCGCCGCCCGCCGCGGCAGCTTCACCGCGGCCGCCACCGAACTCGGCGTCAGCCATGCCGCGATCAGCCGTCATGTCCGCGGGCTTGAGGCCCGGCTCGGCGTGCCGCTGCTGCTGCGCGAGGGCCGCGGCCTGGTGCTGACCGAGGCGGGGCAGGATTTCGCCGCCGTGGTCGCCGACGCCTTCGATCGGCTGTCGCAGGGCATGGTGGCGATCTCGGCCGAATCCGGGCGGCACCGGATGCGGCTGTCGGTCGAACCGGCCTTCGCCGGCCGCTGGCTGGTGCCGCGGCTGGGCGAGTTCCGCGAGCGCCATCCCGGCATCGACATCGAATTGGACCCGACCAACCGGCTGGTCGATTTCCGGGCCGACCAGACCGATGTCGCCATCCGCTACGGCCGCGGCGTCTGGACCGGCCTGGTGGCCGAGACGCTGGTGCGGGTGATGGACTATCCGGTCTGCGCCCCGGCCTTCGCGGCGGCGCTGCAGCGGCCGGAGGATCTGCGCGGCCAGACCTTGCTGCACGACGAAAGCGCCCAGACCTGGGCGATGTGGCTGGCCGCCGCCGGCATCACCGGCATCGACGCGCTGCGCGGCCCGCGCTTCCACGACGTGGCGTTGGCGCTCGACGCCGCCATGGCCGGGCAGGGCATCGCCATGGGCGACGACGTGCTGTGCGCCCGCGACATCGCCGCCGGCCGGCTGGTGCGGCTGTTCGACGTCACGGTGCCGCGCAACTGGTACTGGCTGGTGATGGCGGAAGGCCGCCGCCTGTCGCCGGCCGCAGGTGCCTTCCGCTCCTGGCTGCTGTCCTGCTTCCCGCCGATCTCGGATTAGGTCGTCTTGATCGGCGACGCGGCCGAGGCGACGGTGCCGGCCGGGGTGGCGCCCTGCGCCACCGGCGCCTGCCGCACCGTCTCGCGGTGCAGGATGTAAAGGCCGCTGCTGATGACGATGGCGCAGCCGATCAGCATGGTTGTATCAGGCACGTCCTGCCACAGCAGGTAGCCGGACAGCACGCCC
>NZ_JBYRFX010000008.1:0-3806 GCF_057815775.1 Inquilinus sp. | reverse complement strand
GTCCGCCAGCTTGCCGTCATGCAGGCCGGGGCGGGGTGCCGGGGCGTTCACGAGGATCACCGGCACCTTGTTCAGCGTGTGCGCGGTGTGCGGGACGCCGGTCGTCTGGTCGCGCATCAGCTCGGCATTGCCGTGGTCGGCGGTGACCAGCATGGCGCCGCCCTGGCGCCGCACCGCGGCCTCGACCTTGCCCAGGCAGCCATCGACCGTCTCGCAGGCCCTGATCGCGGCCTCGAGGATGCCGGTGTGGCCGACCATGTCCGGGTTGGCGAAGTTGACCACGACCAAATCGTATTTGCCGCTGTCGATCGCGCCGACCAGCCTGGTGCAAACCTCCGGCGCCGACATTTCCGGCTGCAGGTCGTAGGTCGCGACCTTGGGGGAGGGAACCATGATCCGGTCCTCGCCGGGGAATTGCGTCTCCTCCCCGCCGTTGAAGAAGAAGGTGACGTGCGGGTACTTCTCGGTCTCGGCGGTGCGCAGCTGGGTCTTGCCGGCCGCAGCGACGATCTCACCCAGCCCCTTGGCGATCGATTTCGGCGGGAAGATCGCCGACATCATTCCGTTCAGCTGTTCGGAATACTCGACCAGGCCGCAGGCATCGGCGAAGCGCACCGGGGTGCGCTCGAAGCCGTCGAAGGCGGGGTCCAGCAGCGCCTGCAGGATCTCGCGCACCCTGTCGGCGCGGAAGTTGGCGCACAGCACGCCGTCGCCATCCTTCATGCCGGCATAGCCGCCGATCACGCTCGGCAGGATGAACTCGTCGCCGGTGTCGGCCTGATAGGCGCTCTCGATCGCGGCGATGGCGTCGGGGGAGGTCCCGCCCTTGGCCTCGGCCACGGCGTGATAGGCCTTCTCCACCCGCTCCCAGCGCTTGTCGCGGTCCATGGCGTAGTAGCGGCCGTCGACGGTGGCGATGCGGGTCTGCGGCAGCCCGTCGATATCCCCGAGGAAGCGGCGCAGATAGTCGGCGCCGGCCCGCGGCGGCGTGTCGCGGCCGTCGGTGTAGGCATGCACCGCCACCGGCACGCCGGCCTCGGCGACGATCTTCGCCAGCGCCGCGATCTGGTCCTGGTGGGCATGGACGCCGCCTGGCGACAGCAGGCCCATCAGGTGGCAGGTGCCGCCCGACGCCTTCAGCGCGGCGATATGCGCCTGCAGCGCCTTGGCCTTGGCCAGCGAGCCGTCGGCGATGGCGTTGAAGATCATCTGCAGGTCCTGGAACACCACCCGGCCGGCGCCGAGATTCATGTGGCCAACCTCGGAGTTGCCGATCTGGCCGTGCGGCAGGCCGACCGCCTCCTCGCTCGCCTGCAGGAAGGCGTGCGGTTCCGTGGCCCACAGCCGGTCGAAATTTGGCGTGTCGGCCAGGAGCACGGCGTTGTCCGCCTCCTCCTCGCGCCAGCCCCAGCCGTCGAGGATGCACAGGACGACCGGCCTCGGGGCGTCGGGACGCGGGGTGGTGGAGGCAGCGCTCATCTCAGGTCCTTTCGCGGAATCCGCCCTTCATGTATCGATTGACGCCGCCGGCACAAGGGGCGTTCCACCCGAGGCCGGAATTGACGACCCTGGAGGATGGAGGCGACCGCATGGCATCAGTCCGAGCCGGATGGCTGGTCGTGGCCCTGCTCCTGGCCAGTTGCGGCGGCGGGCCGGTGGTCACCGCCGCCTATGACGCCAAGGACCCGGTCGACCGTTGGCAGGCGGTGCTGCGGGCCAACTCCGTGCGCTATCTCTGCGGCGCCCCGCTCGGCGACATCAGGGAAAGCCGCTTCGCCGATGTCATGGTCGAGGCCCAGCGCCAGGCCACCGCGGCCCTGGCCAAGCGGGAAGACCTGCCGGCGACGGACCAGGAGGTGCTGGGCGATATCGCCCAGCGCCGGACGGTGCAGGAGCGGGCGGTGCGCGATGTGGTCGCACAGCGCGGCTGCCAGGATCCGCAGATCATGGACCTGATCGGCCTCGCCGATCGTTTGTCTGCCGGGCAGGGCTGACCTGCCGCCTGATATTACTTGGAGGACGCGATGCGCATCACGCGCTTCGGATCGGCCGCGCTGGTCGCGGTGCTGGCTCTTGGCGGCTGCGTGGCCGAGCAGCCCTATTATTATCCGCAACAGGCGGAGCAGGGGCCGCAGCAGTCCGGCGGCCCGCAGCAGGCGGGGGGACCCCAGCCGTCGGGATATGCCGGCGACGCGCTGCAGCGCTACGACGCCATCGTCCGCGCCGGTGCCGCCGCCCGGTCCTGCCGGGTCCGGCTCGACCCGCAGCAGGAGAACCGCTTCGACGGGGTGCTGCAGCAGGCGGAATCCGAGGCGGCGGCGCAGCTGGCCAACAGCCCCGGCGGGGCGCCCGGCGATGCCGGGGTGTACCAGGAGCTCGGGGCCCGGCGTGCCGCCAACGAGCAGGATGCAGCCACCCTGGCCCGGCAGCGCGGCTGCCGCTCCGGCCCTGTCGAGGAGCTGATCGGCAGCTACCGCAACTTCGCCGCCACCGGCTGAAGGTGGGGGCGGGACCTCATCCCTGGACGTCATTCCCGCGAAAGCGGGAATCTCCCGCCGGCTATGGCATGGCGAGATTCCCGCTTTCGCGGGAATGACGATTTCGAGGGGTATGGGAAGGCCGCTACGCAAGCGCCTTCAGCCCCTCCCGCGCGGCGGAACAGGCGGATGGGCTGTGAACGGAACGTTCATTGCGACGACCCTTACCATTCGTTCATCATCTGTTCCATGCAACCCACCCCCGAACCCATCGACATCCAGGTCCACTGCCGCAGCCTTGCGCTGCAGGGGATCGAGATGCTCAGCCGCCTCGCCGAGATCGGCATGCAGCTGGCCGAGGGCGAGGGTGCCCGCGCCCTGGCGGCGCAGGCCTGGGCGGCCGAAGTGCGGGCCGATCCCGCCGGGCAGCCGGCGGATGACCCCGACCCCAGGATGGAGGCGCGCGAGGCCGGGCTGGCCTTCGACCGCTTCGCCCGCTCGGTGCAGCGCTCGCTGAGCCTGCGCGGCCGTGCCGCCGATCGGCTGTGCGCCAGCGACAAGGTCGCGACCGCCGAGCGCGAAGTCGGCCGCAAGGCGCGCCGCGCCCGCCACCGCGACGACGTCCAGAGCGTCCTGGACTTCATGATCTGGGACGAGACCCCGAATGACGACCGGGCCAAGGCGCTGGAGCAGGAGCTCGGCGAGCGGCTCAGCGACCTCTATACCGACGACGAGGACGACCGGGTCGAGGACCGGCCGGTCGGCTCGGTCATGGCCGGGCTGGCCTGCGGGCTGGGCCTGGCCGAGGAATGGGGCAACTGGGCGCCCGGCTGGCCGGCGACGCCGACCCCAGGGTCGAGGCGCGCGAGGCCGGGCTGGCCTTCGACCGCTTCGCCCGCTCGGTGCAGCGCTCGCTGAGCCTGCGCGGCCGTGCCGCCGACCGGCTGTGCGCCAGCGACAAGGTCGCGACCGCCGAGCGTGAGGCCGGCCGCAAGCTGCGCCGCGCCCGCCACCGTGAGGACGTCCAGAGCGTCCTGGACTTCATGATCTGGGACGAGACCCCGGGTGACGACCGGGCCAAGGCGCTGGAGCAGGAGCTCGGCGAGCGGGTCAGCGACCTCTATACCGCCGACGAGGACGACCGGGTCGAGGACCGGCCGGTCGGCTCTGTCAGGGCCGGGCTGGCCTGCGGCCTGGGCCTGGCCGAGGAATGGGGCAACTGGGCGCCCGGCTGGCCGGCGACGCCGACCCCGCCGCGGCCGGCCGGGGGCGAAGCCTCGATCCGGGCCGAACGGGCCCGGCGCCGGGATCTGGCCGTCGCCGCGGTGG
>NZ_JBYRFX010000007.1:0-1562 GCF_057815775.1 Inquilinus sp. | reverse complement strand
CGGTGGCGCCGGCGGGCGAGCGGTTGGATGCCGGCGGCTGCGAGACCGTCGACGGCGGCGGCGCCACGCTGCTGCCGGGGCTGGTCGAGGGCCACGCCCACCTGTCCTTCTGCGGCGCCACCCGCAACACCGATCTCGGCGACGTGCCGCTCGAGGAGCATGTGCTGGAGACGATGTGGAACGCCGAGCTGCTGCTCGACCACGGCTTCACCAGCTGCTATTCGGCGGCCGCCGCCAAGACCCGGCTGGACGTGGTGATCCGCGACAAGGTCAACCAGGGGCGGCTGAAGGGCCCGCGGATCAGGGCGGCCAGCCCGGAGATCACGGTGACCGGCGGCCTGGGCGACGAGAGCCGGCTGCATCTCGAGCGCTCCAGCTTCGGCTGGGTCTGCGATGGGGCGGACGCGATCCGCCACGCCGTCCGCACCTGCATCCGCGAGGATGTCGACAACATCAAGATCAACATCTCCGGCGACGATTTCGTCGACCCGGCCAAGGGCGGCATGACGGTGATGTCGCGGGTCGAGGTCGAGGCGGCGGTCGAGACCGCTCATGATTTCGGCCGGCGGGTGAACTGCCACGCCCGGGCCAGCGAGGCGGTGAAGCGCGCCGTCCGTGCCGGGGTCGACGTGATCTATCATTGCGAGCATGCCGACACCGAGGCGCTGGACCTGCTGGAGGCGCAGAAGGACCGCATCTTCGTCGGCCCTGCCATCGGCCTGATCTACAACACCATCCACGAGGCCGGGCCCTGGGGCATCGACGAGGAGCGGGCGCGCAAGCTGGGCATGCACCTCTGCATGGAGGCCAGCCAGCGCACCTATGCCGAGATGCGCCGCCGCGGCATCCGCGTCGTGATCGGCGGCGACTACGGCTTCGCCTGGACGCCGCAGGGCACCAACGCCCGCGACGTCGAGCATTTCGTCAAGCTGTTCGGCTTCACCGAGTCGGAGGCGCTGCAATGCGCCACCCGGATCGGCGGCGAGCTGATGGGCATGGGCGACCGGCTGGGCCAGGTGAAGCAGGGCTTCCTCGCCGACCTGATCCTGGTCGATGGCGACCCGCTGAAGGACATCGCCCTGATCCACAACCACGGCGCCATCCGCATGGTGATGAAGGACGGGGCGATGCACCGCCTGTCGCCACGTTCGGCGGCCCGGGCGGCGGCCGCCGCCGAGTGACGGCCGGGGCGCCGTGACCAAGGACGGGCAACGGCAATCGGGGGTCGACATCCTGCTCGGGATCGTCGACCGCCTGACCGGGGCGCCCGGCGGGGCGCCGGTCGCCGCCCTGGCCGAAGGCTTGGCCGTGCCGCGGTCCAGCCTCTATGCGGTGCTGCGCCCGATGCTGGCGGCCGGCTGGCTCGACGCGCCGCGCCGCGGCACCGTCCGGCTCGGCGCCGCCTGGTTCGATCTCGCCGTGGCGCTGGAGGCCGGCCCGCAGCCGGCACCCGCCCGGGCGCGGCCGCAGACATCCACGGCGCCGGCCCGGTCCTTCCTGTGGAACCCTGATTTCACCGAGCTGGTCGACGCGGCCCCCCATGCCCGGCCGCCGCCCTATGT
>NZ_JBYRFX010000006.1:0-14566 GCF_057815775.1 Inquilinus sp. | reverse complement strand
CGGCGACGGCCGCCAGTCCGGCACGTCAGGGTCGCCCTCGATCCTGAACGCCTCGCCCGAGGCGGCGGCCGGCGGCGGCCTGGCGCTGCTGAAGACCGGGGACAAGGTGCGGGTCGATCTGCGCCAACGCACCGTGAACGTCCTGGTGTCCGACGAGGAATGGGCCCGCCGGCGCGCCGATCTGGACGCCCAGGGCGGCTACAAGTACCCGGCCAGCCAGACTCCGTGGCAGGAGATCCAGCGCGGGATGACCGATCAGCTGGCCGGAGGCATGGCGCTCAAGCCGGCGCTGAAGTACCAGCGCGTCGCCCAGACCAAGGGCATCCCGCGCAACAACCACTAAAGACCGTCTTTAGGCACCGGACAGTGCAGGGGGCGCAGACAGCGCCCCCTGCCGCCGCGCCACCGAGACGATCCAGGACCGGAATTCCGGGCCGAACGGCTTCGCCAGCGCGGCGCGGTCCCAGGCCAGGAAGTACGGGAAGGGCAGCGGCATGCGGTGGTCGACCGGGATCACCAGCCGGCCGGCCGCCACCTCGTCGGCGATCATTGCCAGTTGCCCCAGTACCACGCCGCGGCCGCCCACGGCGGCATCGATCGCCGAGCCCGACAGCGAGAAGGTCAGGGCGATCTTCGCCTCGACCGCCCCCAGCCCGGCGCTGTGCGCCCACTCCGCCCAGCCCGGCAGGGTGCCAGGGGCGAGGTCCCAGTCGATGCCCAGCAGCGGCAGTGCCAGCAGATCGGCCGGGCCGCGATATCGCCGGCCCGCCAGCAGCACCGGCGCGCAGGCCGGCACGATCCAGTCGGTGAACAGCTCGGCATAATGGTCGAACAGCCGGGCCGGGTCGCCATAGGTGATGCGGAAATCGGTGCGGTCGAGGCCGAGGCGAGGCTCGACCTCGGTGCCGATCAGCCGGATCGGCGCGCCGGGGTGGCGATCCTGCCAGTCGAACAGCCGCTGGCCGAGCCATTTGCCGGCCACCGAAGGCAGGCAACTGACCACCAGCCCGCTTTCGCCGCGCGCCCGGGCCAGGCTGTCCTGCGCGCCACGCAGCTTCGTGAAGCCCTGGGCGATCTCGCGATGATACAGCCGGCCCCAATGGGTCAGCTCCAGCCCCTTGCCACGGCGCTCCAGCAACTGCACGCCAAGCGCCTGCTCGATCCGCCGGATCTGCTGGCTGACCGCGCCGGGCGAGACGTTCAGCTCGGCCGCCGCCTCGGTCACGCTGCCGCGCCGCCCGACCGCCTCGAACGCCTGCAGGGCCCGCAAGGGCGGCAATGATTCCATTCCTCTGCCCCCGTGGACGGCACCACGCCATTCTCGGGGAGCGCGGAGAGCGACGCAATGATGCCGGGCCCAAGGCCCGCAGCCGCAGTCTATGGAATGAGCCACCGCCTTGATACCAAAGACCAAATTGTCATTCTGGAGAGGCCGGGCGCTAGATGGCGCAGCCCCAGGAGGAAGACGATGGTCGCCCCCGCACCCGATTCCGCCGGCAGCACCTGCCCGCATCTCGCAGCACCGGCGACGCCGGCCCTCGCCTCGCGCAAGCCTGCGGCATGGCAGCCGGTGGCCCCGGCCTGGTCGGCCCGCTTCGCCACGCGGTCCGGACAGATGGTCGCGGCGCATTTCTCGACCGAGGGCGACGCCGGCGACCATGCCGCGCATCTCCGGCGGATGACAGAATTCTTTGCCGCGACGGACGGCCCGGCCCATGTCGAGCACGGCACCCATTCCGACCGTGTCGGCCGCGCCTGGATCGTCTCGATCGCCTATTGGACCGACCCCGGGGCGTATGACCGGTGGAACGAGGCCTCCGGCTTCGACGCCTGGTGGGACGACCCGCAGCGCCTGAGCCGGCGGACCGGGCACAGCCGCGAGGTGCTGACCATCCCGCTCGGCCGGCTGGAATCCATCTTCGGCACCGCGGATCCGGTCGGCGCGGCCTGCACGGGGCACCCGATCGACGGCCCGGTCGAGGAGCATCTCTACTGGGGCAGCATGCGCGACCGCATCCCGGCCGCGCGGGCGGACGGGCTGGCCAGCCCCTTCGGCGACACCCTGCCACGGGAAGGCGTGTCCGACACCCGGGGCCGCCGGGTGCGCGTGACCGCGCCGGAGAACCTCGTGCTCATCCGCTCCGGCCAGGACTGGTCCCGCTGCGGCGAGGAAGAACTGGACCAGTATGACGGGTCGGTGCGGCCGGCCCTGGTCGACGGGATGGCGTATCTGCGGGACAATCCGGACGCCACTGGCTGCTGCGACATGCGCTTCGCCACCGCGGTGACGCCGGATGGCCGGGCACAGGCCCGTGCCTTCGGCCTGGGCTTCTTCCTCAGCCTGCGCCATCTCGAACGCTGGGCGGAGCATCACCCGACCCATCTGGCGATCTTCTCGCGCTTCGTCGCGATGGCGGTGCAGCGCGAGCGGCTGGACACGAGGCTTTGGCACGAGGTGATGGTCCTGCCGGCGCAGGGGCAGTTGTTCGAATACGTGAACTGCCACCCGCAGACCGGCCTGCTGCCGTATTTCCCGGGACAGGTCCTGGAGGCGAAGACGTTTTAGTTTTTCTAAACCAGAACGCAACCGGAGGCGACTTGTCCCCTCCCGGCAAAGGCGCAGACTTGGCGGCACAGCAAAACCACCGCGGGCCGCGCCGAAGCCGGGCCCGGAAGGGGAAACGCCATGTATCTGCGCAACGCCTGGTATGTCGCCGCCTGGGACCATGAGGTCGGGCGCACGCTGGTGCCCACCACGATCCTCGGCGAAGGCGTGGTGTTGTATCGCCGCGCGGACGGGACGCCGGTGGCGCTGGAAGACGCCTGCCCGCACCGCAAGCTGCCGCTGTCGATGGGCCGGCTGAAGGGCGACGAGGTCGAATGCGGCTATCACGGCCTGACCTTCGACTGCAGCGGCGCCTGCACCCGCGTGCCGGGGGCCGAGCGCATCCCGCACATCGCCCGCGTCCGGTCCTATCCGCTGGCGGAGCGCTACGGCCTGGTCTGGATCTGGATGGGCGAGGCCGACCGGGCCGACCCGGAGCTGATCTTCCAAGTCGAGCATTACGGCGACCCGGCCTGGGGGCTGAACCGCGGCGAGTCGATGATGCTCGACTGCCACTACCTCTACATGACCGACAACCTGCTCGACCCCTCGCATGTCGCCTGGGTCCACCAGGGCTCCTTCGCCGGCGCGGGCTGCGAGGAGACGCCGCTGGAGACCACGCTGGCCGAGGACGGGGTCACGGTCTGGCGCTGGCTGCTCGATGCCGAGCCCGCCCCGTTCTACGCACCGTTCCTCAAATTCTCGGGTCCTTGCGACCGCAAGCAGCATTACGAGGTGCGCTACCCCTGCCACGCCATCATCCGCGCGGTGTTCACCCCGGCCGGCAGCGGCGGCGAGGACCGGCCGGCCCATCCCGATGTGTTCCTGATGGACAGCTACAACTTCATGACCCCGATCGACGAGAACCGGACCCGGTACTATTGGTTCCAGATGCGGAACTTCGCCCCTGATGACGCCGAGGTCTCGCGCAAATTCGCGGCCTCGGTGCGCGGCGCCTTCGAGGAGGACGCCGCCGTGCTGGCGGCGGTGCATCGCGGCATGGCAACCAAACGCACGCCCAATCTGAACCTGAAGATCGACGCCGGGCCGGTGCGCTTCCGCCGCCGCCTGGCCGGGATGATCGAGGCCGAGGCCGCCGCCGACGGCCGCGCCGCGGCAGAATAGCGGCTAACCGCTACGGAGCCGGCTTGGTGGGGATCTGCAGGCCGCCCTGTGGGCTGACTTTGACGCCGATCTGGCCCACGGCCGGCGCGACCACCCGGTCGAGCACCGAGGGCTGTTTCGCCCGCGGCGGCGGTTCGGCCGTCCCGGCGCAGGCAGTCAGCCAGGCCAGCGGCACGATCGCGGCAACGACAGCCAGTCTTCGCATGGCAAATCCCCCTTCGATCGTGTCAGATCGTCCGCACCAGGTCGTGGAACAGCCCGCCCATCCGTTCGGCGGTGGCGCGGGCGACCTCCAGGATCTCCTCATGGTCGAAATTCGCGCCGGGCAGGCCGGCGGCGAGGTTGGTGACCAGGGCCAGCCCCAGCACCTCGGCGCCGAGATGGCGGGCGGCGATCGCCTCCAGCACCGTCGACATGCCGACCATGTCGCCGCCCCAGCGGCCGACCATCTCGATCTCGGCCGGCGTCTCGAACATCGGGCCGGGAAAGCCGACATAGACGCCCTCGGTCAAGGCCGGGTCCAGCGCCTGGGCCGCCCGGCGCAGCCGCGGCGCGTAGCAGCCGGTCAGGTCGACGAAGCGCGGGCCCAGCGCCTCCGGGTTCGGGCCGGTCAGCGGCGACACGCCGGTGAAGTTGATGTGGTCGCGGATCAGCACCGGTTCGCCCGGCGCCATGCCGGGGCGCAGGCCGCCGCAGGCATTGGTCAGCACCACGATCTTCGCGCCGGCCAGCACCATGCTGCGCACGCCATGCACCACCTTGGCCGGCGGATGGCCCTCATAGAGATGGACCCGGCCGGCCATCACCAGGATGCGGCGGTCGCCCGCCTGGACGCTGCGGAACACGCCCTTGTGGCCGAGCACGGTGGTCGGCGGGAAGCCCGGGATCTCGGTGAACGGCACCTCGGCCACGGTGTCGCCGATCCGGTCCACCGCCGGGCCCCAGCCGGAGCCGAGCACGATGGCGGCATGATGATCGGCGCCGAGCTTCGCCTTCAGCGCCGCGGCGGCATCCTGTGCCAGGACATAGGGGTCTTCCATCGCGGCGGCTCCGTTCTTCTCGATCGTCAGATCATAGCACCGCGACGGCGGCGGCCGCGGGCGATCACCAGGGCGACCAGGGTGATGACATAGGGCGCCATGTCGGTGAGCTGGTTCGGCAGGCCCCTGCCCTGCAGCCGCAGCCCGGCCGCGTCGGCGAAGCCGAACAGCAGGCAGGCCAGGGCGACGCCGACCGGGTGACCCCGGCCGAGCATCACCGCGACCACGGCGATCCAGCCGCGCCCGGCGCTCATGTCCTCGGCGAACAGGGTGACGCTGCCGAGCGACAGCTGTGCCCCGGCCAGGCCGCACAGCGCGCCGCCCGACAGCACCGCGGCGATGCGGTAGCGGGCGACGCCGACGCCCAGCGTTTCCGACGCATCCGGCCGTTCGCCGACGCCGCGCAGCCGCAGGCCCCAGACGGTGCGGAACAGGAACACCGCGACCAGGATCACCAGCAACCAGGCCGCCCAGGTAATGACGCTGTGGCCGCCGAACACACGGCTGAACCACGGCACCGCGGCGATCCGCGGCAGCACGATGCGTGGCAAATCCTGCATCGTCGGGTCGGTGAAGGTGCCGGACACGCCGAACAGGATGCGCAGCAGGAAGGCGGTCAGCCCCGAGGCCAGCAGGTTGAGGCCGATGCCGATCACGATCGGGTCGCCGCGGAACCAGGTGGCGCCGAAGGCCAGGATGGCGGCGAAGGCCATGGTGCCGGCCAGGGCGACGGCGACGCCGCCGGCGACGCTGCCGGTGTAATAGGTCCCGGCGATCGCGGCGAAGGCGCCGATCAGCATCTGGCCTTCCAGCACGATGTTGAACACGCCGGCGCGGTCGCACAGCACCCCGGCCAGGCCGGCCAGCAGGATCGGCGTCACCGCCTGGATCGCCTGGGCGAACAGCACCGCGTTGAAGATCGACAACCAGTCCATCTTACCGGCCCCAGCGGCGCGGCAGGCCGTGGCGCATGGCCAGCAGCAGGATGATCACCGCCTGCAGCACCAGGGTCAGCACCCGCGGCACCTCCGTCGCCCGTTCCATGGCGAAGCCGCCGGTCTGCAGCGCCGCGAAGAACAGCCCGGCACAGACGGCCCCGACCGGTTCGCCCATCGCCAGCAGCGCCGCCATCAGCCCGGACCAGGTGTAGGCCGGCGACAGCAGCGCGCCGTCGGTGAAGCGGAACTGGTCGCCCAGCACCAGGATGGCGCCGACCAGCCCGGCGACGGCGCCGCTGGCGAACAGGGTGCGCACGGTCTGGCCGCCGAGATCGACCCCGCCATAGGCGGCGAAGCGCGGGTTCAGGCCGCGCAGCCGCAGCGCGTAGCCGGCGGTGCCGCGCCGGTCGGTGAACACGACAGCGGCGATGACGACCAGCAGCAGGACGAGGCCCCAGGTGATCGGCGTGCCCGGCACCAGCACCGGCAGCCGCGCCGCCTCGTCGATGCGGAAGGTCTCGGGCATGCCGGTGGACGGGTCGCGCAGCGGAAAGCGCGCGAGGTAGGAGGTGACGCCGCGGGCAGGGTAGCTGAGCAGCAGGGTCGAGATCAGCAGCGGCACGCCGAACTTCACCTCGCCCCAGGCGGCCAGCGCCGCATAGGCGCCGGAAACGGCCATGGCCGCGGCGATGGCGGCGGCCATCCGGACGAGGCCGGGCGCCGGCAGGTACAGCGCCACCAGCGCCGCCACCAGCCCGCCCAGCACCAGCTGGCCGTCGCCGCCGAGATTGACCATGCCGCCGCGCAGCGGGATGGCGGCGACCAGCGCCATGCCGACCAGCGGCACCGCCCGGGCGACGGTTTCTGCCCAATTCGGCCCGGCCACGGCGCCGGCCAGGATCTCGCCATAGACCGCCACCGGATCATGTCCGGCCGCCAGGGTGATCAGCGCGCCGATGACGAAGCCGCCGATGATTGCCCACAGCACGGAGGAGGTGGCGGCGGTGCGCAGGAAGCCGGCGGCGGCGGTCATGCCGGTCCCCTGCGCTGGAATTTTTCGCGTTGCCTCTCCCGCCTGGCGGGAGAGGTCGGACGTCTCTTGGGACGTCCGGGTGAGGGCTGGTCCCGGCCTCGACGAAGAACCCTCACCCGGAACCGCTTCGCGTCTCCGACCTCTCCCGCAAACGGGAGAGGCAACGCGTTTGAATTTGAATCCTCCATCATGCCGCCGCCCCCACCACGCCGGCCATCAGTAGGCCGAGGCTGGTTTCGGTGGCCTCGATGCCAGGCACCTCGGCGATCACCCGGCCCTCATACATCACCAGCACCCGGTCGGAGAGGGCGAGGATCTCGGTCAGCTCCGCCGAGACCAGCAACACCGCCCGGCCCTTGTCGCGTTCGGCCACCAGCCGGCCATGGATGAATTCGATGGCGCCGACATCGACGCCGCGGGTCGGCTGCTCCGCGATCAGCACCGGCGCCTGGTGGTCGAGCTCGCGCGCCACCACCACCTTCTGCAGATTGCCGCCGGACAGGGTGCCGACCGCAACGTCCTCGCCCGGGATCTTCACGCCGAAACGGGCGATCAGGTCGCGCGCCCGCCGCCGCATCGCCGCGCGGTCCAGCACGCCGCGGCGCGACAGCGGCGGCCGGTCGTGAAAGCCCATGGACAGATTGTCGGTGGCGCTGGCGCGCAGCGCCGTGCCGGTGTGGGCCCGGTCCTCCGGCACAGTGGCGATGCCGGCGGCGCGGCGGCCGGCGACACCCGCCGCGGTGACGTCGCGCCCGTCGACCTGCACGGTGCCGGCATCGGCGGCGCGCAGCCCCGCGACGGCCTCGATCAGTTCGGTCTGGCCGTTGCCGGCGACCCCGGCGATGCCGACGATCTCCCCCGCCCGCACGGTGAAGGACACGCCGTCGACCGCCGGCCGGCCCGGCGCCTGTACCGTCAGGCCATCGACCTGCAGCAGCGGCCGGCCCGGCATGGCCGGCGCTTTGTCGACCTTGAGCACGACGTTGCGGCCGGTCATCGCCCGGATGATCGCCTGCGGGTCGGTGTCGGCCGTGGCCATGCGGGCGGCGACACGGCCGTCGCGCAGCACGGTGATGCGGTCGGTCACCGCCATCACCTCATGGATCTTGTGGGTCACGAACAGGATGGTGCGCCCGTCCGCCGCCAAGCTGCGCATCACCGCGAACAGCCCGTCACGTTCCCGCGGGGTCAAGACCGCGGTCGGTTCGTCCAGGATCAGGATGCGGGCATCGCGGTACAGGGCCTTGAGGATCTCGATCCGCTGCTTGACCCCGACCGGCAGGGTGCCGACCCGGGCGTCGGGATCGACCGGCAGGTCGAAGCGCCGCGCCAGCTCCGCCACCCTGGCCCGGGCGGCGCGGCGGTCGATGAACGGGCCCCGCCGAGGCTCGTCGCGATAGACCACGTTCTCCCACACCGTCAGGCTGTCGAACAGCTTGAAGGCTTGGTGCACCATGCCGAGGCCGGCCGCGATCGCATCGATCGGCGTGCGGAACCGGCAGGGTTTGCCGGCGATCGCGAACTCGCCCTCATCCGGCTGCACCAGGCCGTACAGGATGCCCATCAGGGTCGATTTGCCGGCCCCGTTCTCGCCCATCACGGCGTGGATCTCGCCAGCCTCGACCGACAGGTCGACCTGGTCGTTCGCCAGCACGCCGGGATAGCGCCTGACGATCCCGCGCATCTCCAGGAATGCCACGGGCCCGGCCCCCCGACCGCGGCCGGTTACGGGGCGGCCGTCAGCGGGTCGGCCACCGTCACCGTGCCGGCGACGATGGCGTCACGGATCTCACGCACCTTGGCGATGACATCGGGGTGTTCGGCGATCAGGCATTTCGAAGTGGCGACGTCGTCGCCCAGGCCGGTCAGGGTGATGCCTCCTTCCTTCAGCCCGTAGGAGGTCAGCGGCGCCTGGGTGCCGGCCAGGATGCCCTTGACCGCCTGAACCAGGGCGACATCGACCTTCTTCTCGATGTTGTCCATCACCACGCCGGGCGCCAGCGGGCACTGGTTGACGTCGACGCCGAAGGCCAGGGTGCCCGGCGTCGCCTCCGCCGCCTTGAAGATGCCGCCATTGCCGCCGGAGGTGGCGGCCAGCACCCGGTCGGCGCCGTCGCTGATCAGCGACACCGCCTGCTGTTGCGACCGCACCGGGTCGGAGAAGGGGTTGTCGCCGCCGACCCACAGCGTCGGGCTGACCACGACCTCGTCATTCGCCGCCTTGGCGCCGGCGGCGAAGCCGTCGGTGAAGCGGTGCAGGAACGGGATGTCGAGCGCGCCGATGCTGCCGACCGTACCGCTGGCTGAGGTCAGCGCCGCTTCGGCGCCGGCGAGATAGGCGCCCTCATGCTCGCGGAACACGGCGCAATAGACGTTCGGCAGCGGCTTCTGGATGCATTGGTCGACGATCAGGAACTTGGTGTCGGGGAACTTGGCCGCGGCGTCGGGCACGATGTCGCCGAATTCGAAGCCGAGCACGATTACCACCGCCGCGCCTTCGCGCGCCGCCGCCTCGACATTCTGGCGGCGGGTGGCGGGGTCGGTGCTCTCATAGATCTTGGCCTCGCCGCCGATCCCGGCGGCCGCTTCCTCGGCGCCCTTGCGGCCGAGCTTGAGGAAGTCGTTCACCCCGAGCGGGTTGGGCGAGATGAAGATGATCTTGTTGCCGGCCGCCTGGGCCGGCGCCGCGGCGCCGATCGCCAGAACCGCCGCCATCGCAACGCGTCGCACGAGACGTAGATGGCGCATGGCCCTGCCCTTCGATCCGGAATGATGTGAACCGCGCCCCCCGACGCCGCCGAAGCATGCAGCTTTGAAGGCCGCCCGACGATTCGTCAATCTGCCGCGGCAGCGCCAGGCGTCAGCCCCGCTCCAGCCGGTCGCGCAGCATGCCCAGCAACTCGTCGCGCACGGCACCGCGCACGGCGAGTTCCGGTTCGGCGCTGAGGCCGACGACGACCTTGATCAGCTCCATCACCACGATCGCCAGCACCGCCGCCCGGTCGGCCGGCACCGGCGGCGCCGCCTGCATCAGCAACGCCGCAACCTGGCCGCGCATGCGCGGCCGCATCACCCGCTTGCGCTCCGGATCCGGCCGGTGCCGGGCGGTCAGCACGGCATAGGACGGGCGGGCGGCGAGAAAATCCTCCAGCGCCGCGAACAGCCGGTCGCCCAGCACCGCCGGTGGCAGGCCGCGCAGCTCCACCAGCAGGGCGTCCAGCATCTGCGACATGGCTTCGACCTGGCCGGCATGCAGGGCCTCGGTCAGCAGCTCCTTGGTCGGGAAGAACTGGTACAGCGACCCGATCGACGCCCCGGCCCGCGCCGCGATCTCGGTCATGGTCGCCGCGTCATAGCCCTTCTCGGCGAAGACATCGGCCGCCGCGGCCAGCAGGCCGGCCACACGGTCCCGGCCCCGCTGGCGCTGCGGCTGCTTGACGGCGGGGCTTGCGTTTTGTGAGGACATCCTCATATAAATCCAATGTGAGTTGACCCTCATATAACCCATCGGCGCCGGCCGGTCACCGCGGCAGTCCATCCCGGACAGCCGATGGCGGCCTGCGCCCGAAAACCGGACATCCCGCCATGCCCAACCCCATCCTTCCGACCATCGACCCACGCAGGACTGCCCTGGTTCTGATCGATGTGCAGAAGGGCATCCTGTCCCTGCCGTTGACGCCGCATTCCGCGGCCACGGTGGCGGCCAATTCCGCCCTGCTCGCCCGCCGCATCGCCGCCGCCGGCGGCACCATCGTCCTGGTCCGCGTCAGCTTTTCCGACGGCTTCGTCGATGCGCCGCCGCGCGCGGTAGACGTGCCGCTGGCGGTGCCATCAGGCGGCCTGCCCGCCGACTGGGCGGAGTTCGCGCCTGACTTGGCGGAGATCCGCCCCGACGTGGTCATCACCAAGCGGCAATGGAGCGCCTTCCACGGCACCGAGCTGGACCTGCAGCTGCGCCGCCGCGGCATCGACACCGTCGTGCTGGGCGGCGTCGCGACCAATTTCAGCGTCGAATCGACCGCGCGGGATGGCTGGCAGCACAACTATGCCGTGATCGTCGCCGCGGATGCGTCGAGCAGCCTGGGCGACGGCCTGCATCAGTTCGCGCTGGAGAAGACCCTGCCGCGCGTCTCGAAGGTGCGGACGGTCGAGCAGATCCTGGCGGCCCTGCCCGCGGCGTGACACCAGCGCCCACCGGCCGGCCCGCCCGGCCGGTGGGCTCACGCAGATCCATACCGGTGATTCGGTCAACCGCTTGTCGGACAGCCTGCTTTTCAAGCCGATCGCGACCGCATATGATTGGAATAGAGAGAAATTCGTTGCGATTTGTCGCAATCTGACCGATTCATTCGGTCGCAGGATAGCGTCGAACAATTGCATTTGCATAAAATTCTAAATATCTGAATTCCTTTCGCTGGCGGTGAAATCCGGTTCTAATCGCAGGAACCGGTTTGGTTGCCAGGATCCATTTTTCGACGAGGACCCACGGCCCATGAGCGGCAGACATCGTCCACCCCGGCCACGCTGCGGCGTGGCCCCGGCGGCTGCCGCCCGTCTTCCGTCAGCATGGCCCCGGCCCGCCCCGGGCGCCGCGGCATCGCCGGGAGTCGCGACCGGCACGCCATGACCGATATGCCATCAGACCATCTGGTCGCGCTGCAGCGCGACACATTGCAGGCCCTGGCCGACGGAGAAGCCCTCGACGCCATTCTGCTGAGCCTGGCCCGGGCGCTCAGCCGGCTGATCGCACCGGCCGGCGTCGCCTTCCTGCGGCTGGACGAAAGCGGCGCCAGCCTGTCGCTGGCCGCCCACAGCACGGTGCCTGCCGCCATCCTGCCGGCCTTGGCAACGATCCGTGTCGGCCCGGCCGGGCCGCCGCCCGCGGTCGCCGTCTTCACCAATGCCCCGGCCGAAGGCGGCATGGGGCCGGACGACGCGGTGGTCGCGATCGCCGCGCTGCCCCTGGCCGATGATGACGACCGGATCGCCGGCGCCCTGGTCCTGGCCGATCCTTCGGGCCGGATGCCGGCCCCGCCAAGGGCGCTGCTGGACACGGTGCGCCGACTGTTCGCCGTGGCGCTGCGACGCGACCGGCGCGACCGCGAGGTCCAGGACCTGATCTATCGCGACCCGCTGACGGGCCTGCCCAACCGCCGGCATTTCGAGGAGCGGCTGAACCAGATCATCGCCCAGGGCCACGAGGCTGAGCCGGTGTCGGTCCTGTTCATGGATCTGGACGAGTTCAAGAAGGTCAACGACACGCTGGGGCATGAGGTCGGCGACCTCTTGCTCGCCATCGTCGGCAGCCGGCTGCGCCGCGCTTTGTCGGCCGATGCCTTCGTCGCCCGGCTGGGGGGCGACGAATTCGCCGCCATCGTGACCGGCGCCGATGCCGGTGCCGCCCTGAAGGCGGCCGGGCGCATTGCCACGGCGCTGAAGGAACCGGCGATGCTGCGCGGCTACCGGCTGCCGATCTACTGTAGCATCGGCATCGCCACCTGCCCGGACCATGAATCGGACCCGGCCCTGCTGAAGCGCCTGGCCGACATGGCGATGTACTACGCCAAGCAGTCCGGCACGGGCATCGCATCCGCCGCCACGCCGGAGGTGCGCCGGGCGATGTCGATCTCCGTGGTCGAGTTCGACATTCCCGCGGCGCTGCAATCGGACCAGATCGGGCTGGTGTTCCAGCCCCGGGTCCATCTCGCCAGCGGCAAGGTGGTGGCGTTCGAGGCCCTGGCGCGCTGGAACCATCCGACCCTGGGGGTGCTGGCGCCGAGCCATTTCATCCCCTGGGTCGAGCGGCGGCCCGACCTGGCGCTGAAATACACGGAATGGCTGCTGACGACGCTGGCCGAGACGCTGATCCGGCTGCCGCGCGATGCGCTGGTGCCGATCTCGGTCAACATCCCGGTCTCCGTGATGCAGTCCGACGCCGTCTTCACCACCATGCTGGGCCGCATGGCCGAGGCCGGATTGCCGCTGAGCCTGCTGCGGATCGAGATCGTCGAGCGTGCCCTGACCCGGATGCCGGCCGAGGTCGAGGCCGTGGTCGAGCGCATGGTCGGCCTGGGCATCACTTTCGAACTGGATGATTTCGGCAGCGGCGAGGCCAATCTCGCCGCCCTCGCCCGCCTGCCCTTCGGCGCCATCAAGGTCGCCGGCGAGATCGTGCAGACGGTGGCGGACGAACCCCGCTGCGAGCGGCTGATCGACGCCGTGGCCCGCTTCGCCGAGACCTTCGGCCTGTCGCTGTGTGCGGAACATGTCGAGAGCCCCGCCCAGCTGGACATCCTGCGCCGGCTGGGGGTCGAGCAGGGCCAGGGCTACCTGTTCGGCCCCTCGGTCACCGCCGCCGGACTGGCCGGGGCGGTGCGGTCGGGCGGTGGGTCCGCGTAGCCATGCCGGGGCATCGATGGTAACGTTAACTTCAACATATGGATGTATTTGCTATCGCATTGAACTTCTGCGATTCCTTGCCGGCCGCATGGGGCCATGGCGAAGGAACGCCAGGGACCCGGGCCTGGAACGGATATGGAATTGCAGCGGGGACGACACGATGCCGGAAGCCGCCCACCTCGCCACCGGGGAAGGCACGCGGCATGACCCCGCAGGCGCCGGCGCTGTGAGCGGACAGGCCCGACCGTTGAAGATCCTGCTTGTCGACGACGATGAGCTGTTCCTGGAATTCGCCGCGACCATGCTGCGCGCCGCAGGCCATGAGGCCGAGACCAGCGCCAGCGCGGCGGAGGCGATCGCCGCCCTCGACCTGTATGACGACCGCAAGCCGCCGCGCGACTTCGATGCCGTGCTGATCGACATCGTCATGCCGGAAGTCTCGGGCACCGAATTGTGCTCGCTGATCCGCGGCCATGCCGGCTACCGCACGCTGCCGGTGATCATGATCAGCGCCACCCGCGACATGAGCCTGATCGACCAGGCGCTGACCGCCGGCGGCTCCTCCTACATCCAGAAGCCGATCCAGGCCGCGACCTTCGCCGATGAGATCGGGCGCAAGATCGAGGACGCGCGCGGCTAAAGCGCGTCCCCGAATCCGCCGCTACAGCACGAAATCCGCCGCCACGAGGACGAGGGTGCCGGTCAGGACGATGCTGACATCGGCATTGCCGTCGCCGTTCACGTCGCCGCTGACCACCGTCACCCCGCCGGCGCTGGTGAAGCGCAGCTCCCCGGCATGGTGGGTGAAGGCGGTGCTGCCGATGAAGCTGAACGCCTGATTGCCGGCCACCACCGCATTGGCATCGATCTGGCCGAGGTCGAGGCGATCGCCCTGGGCATGGCTGAAATCGGTGATCCGGTCGGCGGCAGCGACCGTGCTGTCGCCCGGGGCGACATAGACGAAGCGGTCGGCCCCGTCGTTGCCGGCCATGCTGTCCCGGCCGGCCCCGCCCTGGATCACGTCGTTGCCGCCATTGCCGACCAGGGTGTTGGCCCCGGCATCGCCGATCAGCGTGTCGCCGCCGCTGCCGCCATAGACGCCTTCGATCGACACCAGCGTGTCGCCCTGGGCGTTGCCGCCGCTGCCGATGCCGGTGGCGAGGTTGACCGTCACCGCGACCGAGCTTTCGCTGTACATCGCGAAATCGATGCCGTCGCCGCCATCGAGACGGTCGGCCCCGGCCGCCCCGCGCAGCACGTCGGTCCCGCCCTGGCCCAACAGCACATTGGCAAGGGCATTGCCGGTCAGGATGTCATTGGAGGGCGATCCGTGGATGTTCTCGAAATCCGCCCCGGCGCCGAACTGATCGCCCTGGGCGTCGCCGCCGGAGGCCGTGAGGGTGGTCAGGTTCACCGTCACCCCGGC
>NZ_JBYRFX010000005.1:0-10174 GCF_057815775.1 Inquilinus sp. | reverse complement strand
TCGAAATAGTTGAAGCCGTGCACCTCGTCGACCACCGCGACCGCGCCGTCGAGCTGCGCCATGATCTGGGTGGCCAGGGCGAAGCACAAATCCATGCGCCCGGCGCGGATGTGGAACAGGATGTCGCCCGGCGTCGAGACGGCGTGATGCACGCCCTTGATCTCGCGGAAGGGATGCAGGTCCTTGGGCCTCGGCGTCCCGAACAGACGGTCCCAGGCGTCGGACCCGAAGCCCATGACGCAGGACAGTCCGCCATCGAGATCGCGGAAGCCGACCGCGCGCACCAGGCCGGCCAGCTTGCCGCACAGGGTCTTCACCGAATCGTCGTGCTCGCGTCCGGCATTGATCGTCGCGACCATGAAGATGGCGGCGCGGGTCAGCTTGGTGGCGACAGGCTGGCTTTGAACTGATGGCACTTGGTCACATCCGTTGGTGACTGGCGTTGGCGGCTGGCATCGGTGACTGGCCCGGCACGGGTCCGTGCGGAGCCCCGCACCACTATCCCCAGGGCCGTTGCCGGTGGCAACTGCCGATGCCGGCGCCGGAGGGGGGACCGTCCGTGAGACTTGATCCCTCCACCGGACAGTCCAATCTAGGCGGTGCGGGCCGGATGGCCCGTTCAGCCCTCGGGCAGGCCGCACGGCCCGCCATGACCTCTAGCGTTTCCGGATTTTTCCCCATGTCGTCTTCCGAGAGTGCCGCCTGGCACGGCACCACCATCCTCGCCGTGCGCAAGAACGACCACGTCGTCATCGCCGGTGACGGCCAGGTCACCGCCGGCAACACCGTGATGAAGGGCACCGCCCGCAAGGTGCGGCGCCTGGGCGACGGCAGTGTCATCGCCGGCTTCGCCGGGGCGACGGCCGACGCCATGGCCCTGTTCGAGCGGCTGGAGGCCAAGCTGGAGAAGCATCCGGGCCAGCTGGCCCGCGCCTGCGTCGAGCTGGCCAAGGACTGGCGCACCGACCGCTACCTGCGCCGGCTGGAGGCGATGATGGCGGTGTGCGACGCCCGGGTGTCGCTGATCCTGACCGGCACCGGCGACGTGCTGGAGCCCGATGACGGGCTGATCGGCATCGGCTCCGGCGGGCCCTTCGCCCTGGCCGCCGCCCGCGCCCTGTTCGAGAATGCCGAGATGGATGCCGAAACCGTGGCGCGCAAGGCGATGAAGATCGCCGGCGACATCTGCATCTACACCAACCACAACGTCACGCTGGAGAGCCTGTGATCGCGGCCCTGCCCGCCTTCCGCCCCAAGGCCCGCACCGCATCCCGCTGTTCCGTGAAAGACACGCCGTCATGACCGACACCGCCAATTTCAGCCCGCGCGAGATCGTCTCCGAACTCGACCGCTTCATCGTCGGCCAGAACGATGCCAAGCGCGCCGTCGCCATTGCCCTGCGCAACCGCTGGCGCCGCCAGCAGCTGCCCGAGGCGCTGCGCGAAGAGGTGCTGCCGAAGAACATCCTGATGATCGGGCCGACCGGCGTCGGCAAGACCGAGATCGCGCGCCGGCTGGCGAAGCTGGCCAATGCCCCGTTCCTGAAGGTCGAGGCGACCAAGTTCACCGAGGTCGGCTATGTCGGCCGCGATGTCGAGCAAATCATCCGCGACCTGCTGGAAATCGCGATCAAGATGACCCGCGAAAGCCTGCGCAAGGAGGTCGAGGCCAAGGCCGAGATCCGCGCCGAGGACCGGGTGCTCGACGCGCTGGTCGGCGACAGCGCCTCGGCCGAGACCCGGCAGAAGTTCCGCAAGATGCTGCGCGAAGGCCAGCTGAACGACCGCGAGATCGAGATCCAGGTCGCCGACACCGGCGCCGGCATGCCGACCTTCGACGTCCCCGGCATGCCGGGCGCGCAGATGGGCATGCTCAACATCAACGACATGCTGGGCAAGGCCTTCGGCAACCGCACCAAGCCACGCCGCATGACGGTGCAGGAAAGCCACGTCGTGCTGCTGGCCGAGGAATCGGACAAGCTGCTGGACCAGGAGAAGGTGACCGCCGCGGCGATCCACCTGGTCGAGCAGCACGGCATCGTCTTCCTGGATGAGATCGACAAGATCACGGCGCGGTCGGAGCGCGGCGGCGCCGATGTCAGCCGCGAGGGCGTGCAGCGCGACCTGCTGCCGCTGATCGAAGGCACCCAGGTGGCGACCAAATACGGCACGGTGCGCACCGACTACATCCTGTTCATCGCCTCCGGCGCGTTCCAGCTGGCCAAGCCGTCCGATCTGCTGCCGGAGCTGCAGGGCCGCCTGCCGATCCGGGTCGAGCTGCAGGCCCTGACCCGCGACGATTTCCGCCGCATCCTGACCGAGCCGGAGCACAGCCTGGTCAAGCAGTACACGGCGCTGCTGGGCACCGAAGAGGTGACGCTGGAGTTCACCGACGACGCGATCGACGCCCTGGCCGATCTGGCGGCGGAGGTCAACCGCGCGGTTGAGAACATCGGCGCCCGGCGGCTGCACACGGTGCTGGAGCGGCTGCTGGATGAGGTCAGCTTCACCGCCTCCGACCGCTCGGGCGAGACGGTGCGGATCGACGCCGCCTATGTCCACGACAAGGTCGGCGCCCTGACCCGGAACACCGATCTGAGCAAGTTCATCCTGTAACGTGCGAGAGGGGTGCGGATTCATCCGCACCCCGTCCCGGGACGATCGGCCGGTTACAGCAGAAAGTCGGCCCCGGTCAGGGCCGTGGCGGAGTGAACGTCGATCGCGAAGTCGGCGACACGGTCGCCGTTGATGTCGCCAAGGACGATGCTCACGCCATCGCCACCGGCGACGACGATCACCTCATGCCCGGTTCCGGAGAAGGAGTCGCCGGCATTGAAGGTGAAGGCCGTGTTTCCGTTGTGCGAATGGCCGTCACTGTCAATCGGCCGCAGGTCGATCCTGTCGCCCTGCGCGTGGGAAAAATCCGTGATGGTGTCGCGCCCGGCCGCACCGACCGTGCTGTCGGTCACATCGCGGAAGACGAAGAAATCGGCCCCGCCGCCGCCGGTCAGCGTGTCCGCACCGGTGTTGCCGAGCAGCACGTTGGCCCCACCGTCGCCGGTCAGCGAATCATCATGCGTGGAGCCGTACAGGTTCTCGATGCTGCTGAAGTGGTCGCCTTCGGCATCGCCACCATGGCCGGTGCCCGTCGCCAGGTTGACCGTCACACCCGCGGCGCTGGTCTGATATAGGCCGTGTCGCTGCCCGCCCCGCCATCAAGGGTGTCGGCACCCGCCCCGCCGACGAGGCGATCGTTTCCGTCGCCGCCAACCAGGCTGTCGGTGCCGTATCCGCCATAGAGGGCGTCGCTGCCACCGCCGCCGACCAGGCCGTCGATGCCGTTGCCGCCATCCAGGCGGTCGTCGCCGCCCCCGCCAGCCAAGGTGTCATTGCCGTCGTTTCCGACCAGCGAATTGGCGCCGTTGTCGCCCGTCAGATGGTCGTCGAAGGCCGAGCCCCAGAGATTTTCGATGCTATTGAAGGTGTCGCCCAGGGCTTCGCCACCGGTGCCGACGCCCGCCTCCAGGCTGGCCGTCACGCCGGACGTGGCCTCGTGATAATAGGCCCAGTCCGAGCCGGCGCCACCGACCAGCTGGTCGGCCCCTTCGCCGCCAACGAGCTTGTCGTTCCCGGCGCCGCCGTCCAGCATGTCATCGCCGCCCTTGGCGTAGAGCACGTCGTCACCGGCGTTCCCGGCAAGGGCGTTGGCGCCGCCATCGCCGGTCAGCCGATCGGCAGACCCCGAGCCGGTGAGATTCTCGATGTTGTAGAGGGTATCCCCCTGGGCATCGCCGCCATGGCCCGTTCCGGCGAGGAGATCGACTGTGACCCCACCGCATGACTGGGTATAGTCGGCGGTATCGACGCCGCTGCCGCCATCGAGATAGTCGGCGCCCTGCGCCCCGGTCAGCCGGTCGTCCCCGGCTTGACCGTACAGCACGTCATTGCCTGAACCACCATCGAGGAGATCGTTGCCGCCGCCCGCGGCAATAATATCGTTGCCAGAGTTTCCATAGAGATGATCATCCCCATTGGTGGCACAGGGAAGATCGTTGGAGCCATGGGGAACCTGCATCCCGTCGTGGCGGACATGAATCGCGTCACTCCATTTGGAGCCTGATACATTTGACACTTGGATTATACTCCGGTCATTCGAGAATGAACGAACCGCCCTGTCCCGAATGCCTGATCGGCACTGTCGGGTGTGCTCCGCAGCACTTGAATGAGACGTTATATAGAATTTTACATAAAGGCAATTAACATAATATGTAGATTCGATATAATATTATTTCGAACTTTATGATTCTCAGTTTTTCCTGCCTGGCTGCTGGCGCCCGGCGTGCCCGCCCTTGTCAAAGACAGTCGATCGGATATGCAGGGTTCACGGCAATCGGCGGGTTGCCAGCGGCGGTTCGGTCGCCCCGGTGTCGGCCTTCAGACACTCCACGACGAAATCGACAAAGACCCGGACCTTGGGCGACAGGTGGCGGTTCGACGGCCAGACCAGCCACAGGCTGCCGCGCTCGACCATCGCATCGGCCAGCACCGCCTGCAGCCTGCCGTCGGCGAGATAGTCGCGGGCGACATAGACCGGCAGCTGGCCGACCCCGAGGCCGCCCAGCGCCGCCAGCAGTTTGCCGTCGGAATTGTTGAACACCAGCCCGCCGGGCAGGGGTGTGTCGGCAAATTCCGGCCGGAACGACCAGGGCTGCAGCCGGCCGCTGGACGGGAACCGGAAATGCAGGCAGCGGTGCCGCGCCAGGTCGCGCGGATGGGCCGGCGTCCCGTGGGTCCGGAAATAGGCCGGGCTGCCGCAGACCACGAAATGCTGCGGCCCGAGCCGCCGGGCAATCAGCCTGGTGTCGCCGAGATCGCCGGTGCGCACCGCAATGTCGATGCCGTCCTCGACGATGTCGACCAACTGGTCGTCCAGGTTGAAGTCCAGCTCGATGTCGGGATAGCGGCCGGTGAATTCGCCCAGCCGCGGCAGCAGCAGCACCCGGCCGACGAAATGCGGCACGCTGACCCGCAGCCGGCCGCGCGGCGCCTCGCGCACCTGCGCCAGGCTGGCCTCGGCATCCTCGACCTCGTCCAGGATGCGGCGGCAGCGTTCGTAAAACAGCGCCCCCTCCTCCGTCAGCCGGGCGCTGCGGGTGGTGCGTTCCAGCAGGCGTACGCCTAGCTTCGCCTCCAGCCGTGCCACGCTCTTGGCCACGGCTGAGGCGGAGATGCCGAGCACCCGGCCGGCGGCGACGTAGCTGCCCTTTTCCGCGGCGCGGGCGAAGGCGGCGATGCCGGTGAGACTGTCCATGACCGAATTCCGGATGTTATGTCCGGAGTGAGTGTCCATCTGGCCCCAGTTTCGTCAATCCCGGACAAAACCTACGTTCATCTCGTCGCCTTCACTCCATCGGGACCTGACATGACCGCCACGACTGCAATCGCGGAGTCCGGGCTGCGCCGGCTGCTGCCGATGACCGCCACCGTCTTCCTGGGGTTGATGACCATGGGCATCCCGCTATCGGTGCTGCCGCGACAACTGCACCACACGCTGGGCTTCGACATGGTCACGGTCGGCTGGGTGATGGGCGTCGAATCGGCGGCGACGCTGCTGACCCGCCGCTTTGCCGGCCGCACCACCGACCGGCACGGGCCGAAGGCGGCGATGCTGATCGGCCTGGTCGCCAGTGCCCTGTCCGGCGCCGCCTACCTGCTGGCGCTGCTGCCGGGGCTGGGGGCCGGGGGCGCCCTCGTCATCCTGGTGCTGGGCCGGGTGGCGATGGGCGTGGGCGAAGGCCTCTTGTTCACCGCCGGCAGCGCCTGGCCGATCGGCATGCTGGGCATGGCCCAGGCGGGCAAGGCGCTGTCGTGGATCGGCATCGCCATGTTCGGCGGCATCGCCGCCGGCACGGCGCTGGGCAGCGTGCTGCAGCAGGGCTTCGGCTTCGCCGCGGCGGCGGCGGCGGCGCTGGCTGTGCCGCTGCTGGGCTTTGCCATCGCCCTCGGTGTGCCGGCGGTGCGGCTGGCGCCGCAGCCCGGGACGCTGCCGTTCCGCCGCATCCTGAGGCTGATCCTGCCCTCGGGTGCGGGCTTCGCCCTCGCCATGGTCGGCTTCGCCGCCATCGGCTCGTTCCTGGTGCTGGCCTATGACGCCAAGGGCTGGGCAGGTGGCGGTATGGCGCTGACCCTGTTCGGCGCCGGCTTCGTGGCGGCACGATTGCTGTTCGGCGGCCGGTCGGACCGGGCAAACGGGCCGGGCACGGTGATCGCCACGCTGACGGTGGAGGCCGCCGGCCTGCTGCTGCTGGCCTGGATGCCGGGCCCCTGGGCCGGCATGGCCGGCGCCGCGGTCACCGGCTTCGGCCTGTCGATGGTCTATCCGCTGCTGGCGCTGCCGGCGATCCGCCGGATACCCCAGGGCGATCTGGGCACCGCCATCGGCACCTACGATGCCGGCGCCGACGTCGCCATCATGGCCGGCACCCCGATCTGCGGCGCCTTGGCCGCCGGCTTCGGCTTCCAGGCCGTGTTCCTGTTCGCCGCCGGCACCGCCCTGCTGGCGACGGGGCTGGCGGTGACCGCGTATCGGGAGCGGTGACACAATTTGCGTGGCCTCTCCCCGCGCCGCGAGGCGAGGCCACGCACAAATCTCTGCGTCCTACTTCCCGTTCAGCAGCTCCGGCACGGTCAGCAGGACGAACTCGTTGTCGTCCTGCCGGTCGACGGCGCGGCCGGAGGAGAAGGGCAGGTTGTTGTCGTTGGCGACGATGATGTGGTCGGCGTCGACCCGGGCCACATTCTCGTTGGTGACGAAGGGGAAGCTCAGCACGCCGTCACGCCCGCCCTGGCGCGCCTTGTGGTCGGGGTCCTGCATCGCCAGCAGGTCGATCGAGCCGATCTTGCGCAGGAAGCCGTCGGCATCGGTGTCGGCCAGGTCGACCATGAAGACGCGCTTCAGCCTGGCCGGGGTGGCGAAGCAATCCGGCTTCGGGTCGCCCTGGCAGGCCTTGGCCGCATCGCCCTCGCCCTGGTCGCGCTCGATGATCAGGCCGCGGGTGCCGCCGATCAGGTTGAAATCGCCGATCGAATTGCCGTTGGCCTCGAGCCGGTACTTCCAGAACTTGCCGGTGAATTTCTTCGACGCGACGTCGAATTCCAGCACGCGCAGGTATTCATGGCCCTGGGCATCGGCCTCCGGCGCGCCCTTGGCCGGGTCCCACAGGCCGCCTTCCAGCAGCGGGTACAGGGTCTTGCCGTCCTCGGACGCGGCCATGCCCTCGAAGCCCTTGCTGCGGCGCGATTCGAAGGCCACCGGGCCGGGGGCGCCGGGCATGGTGATGTACGGGTTGTCGGGCGACCGCACCGGCTTGCCGTCGGCCACCGTGTCGACCACGGACAGCACATGGCCGGCGGCGTCGGTCTCGATCAGGAACGGCCCCAGCTCGTCACCGAACCAGAAATGGTCGCCGACCGGCTGGATCGATTCGATATCGAAATCGGCGCCGGTCAGGTAGCGCTCCTTCGTCGCCTCGGTGACGATGCGGAACGGCACTCGTCTGTCCGGGTCGCTCAGGAACAGCGTGTTCAGCACCGCGACCCGGCCGGTCTGCCAGTCCGGCTTGACCCGATGCACCATCAGCATCGCATCCGGCGAATTGGCCTTCGAGCCGAAGCCGTTGTCGGTCAGCACGACATATTCGCCGTTGCCGACCGGCTTGATGCCGCTGAAGCCCTGCACCGCCTGGCCCACGAACGGAAAGGTCAGCCCGGTCTCGCGCACGGCGTTGCCGGAGCCGGTGGTGCCCATGACGCTGAACGGCCGGTCGATCCGGGCCAGGGTCGGGCCGGCAAACTTGGCCGAGGTGGCGAACATGGCGGGCGCATCGGCCGGCGGCACGGCGAAGGTCATCGCCGGCAGCACGGCATGGCCGGCCAGCACGGCCGGATAGGCCTGCGGTGCGGTGGCATCGGCCGCCAGCACCCCGGCGGTGGACAAGCCCAGACCAACGATAGCTGCGGCCAGCGCGGCCAGCGAAGCGGCGGCGCGACGGAACGAACGCATGGATCCCCCTTCTCGAACGAAAGCGGCGGGAGAGTGCGGACGGGCGATGACGGCCGGATGACGGCGGCGTGAAACTCTCGCGTCGGGCGCTACGCGGCCGCAGCCTCTTCCGTCATCCGCGCCACCAGCCGGTCGATCTCGACCTCCGCCGCCTGCAGCGACCGCTCGATCCGCTCATCGGCGAACTCGTCGTATTCGGCGGCGATGCCGGTGGCGTCGGTGATGCCGATGTAGCGGAACACCGTGCGCAGATGCGGCTCGACATGGTTCATGCCCTCCAGCCGCTCACCGGGGCCGTAGCCCCAGTCGCCGCGGGCGCCGAGCGTGACCAGCCGCTTGCCCGACAGCATCGGCCAGTAGGGTTCGCCGGCGCGGCTGCGGTCGAAGCCGAAGGTGCGGCCGACCCGGACGATGTTGTCGACCCAGGCCTTCATCTGCGCCGGCAGGCCGAAATTGTACATCGGCACCCCGGCGACGATCAGGTCGGCGCGCTCCAGCTCCTCCACCAGTGCGTCGCTGGTCGCCAGCGTGGCGCGCATCTCATCCGTCCGACGCTCCGGCCTGGTGAAGGCGGCGGCGATCCAGGCCTCGGTCACCGGCGGTGGCGGGTCGATGCCGACATCGCGGCGGATCACGTTGTCGTGCGGCCGGCGGGCCAGCCAGGCCGCGACGAAGCGGGCGGACAGGCGCCGGCTGTGCGACCGGCCGGTGCGGGCGCTGGAATCGATGTGCAGGATCGTGGTCATGGCATGATCTCCGGGATGTCTCCGGCCCAGGAGATGTGCGCTTTCCGGCTTGCCGACAAAGGCGAATCCCTCATCTTATGGCTGAGGTGAATTCAGCTGTCGGAGAGACCTTGCGTCGCCTGCCCCCGCTCGCCGCCCTGCGCGCCTTCGAGGCCGCGGCCCGCCATCTCAGCTTCAAGCGCGCGGCGGCGGAGCTGCTGGTGACGCCGACGGCCGTCAGCCACCAGATCCGGCTGCTGGAGGAGACGATGGGCCTGCGGCTGTTCGAGCGGCGGACCCGGCAGGTGGTGATGACCGAGGCGGCGCAGCGCCTGTACCCGGTGCTGCGTGATGGCTTCGACGCCTTCGCCCGCAGCATCGACGGGCTGTCGGCCCAGGCCCGGCCGCTGGCCGTGACCCTGACCGCCACCCGTGCCTTCACCGCCCGGCTGCTGGTGCCGCGGGTGGCGGCGTTCCAGCAGCGCCGGCCGGACATCACCCTGCGCCTGCTGGCGGCGGACAAGCCGGTGGACCTGGCCGCCGGCAGCGCCGACCTGGCGATCCGCTATGGCGGCGGCGCCTATCCCGGGCTGCGGTCGGAGGCGCTGGGCACCGACCGGATGGCGCCGGTGGCGCATCCGTCGCTGGGGCTGACCGCGCCGGAGCAGCTGGCCGGCCAGCACCTGATCCATTTCGAATGGCAGGTGCCGCACCCGGACAAGCCGTCCTGGCCGCGCTGGTTCGCCGCCGCGGGGCTGCCGGAGACCTCCGCCGCCGCCCTGCATTGCAGCGACGAGAGCCACGCCATCCAGGCGGTGGCGGCCGGGCATGGCGTCGGCCTGCTGAGCCTGACCCTGGTGGCGGAGGAGCTGGCGAATGGCACGCTGGTGCAGCCCTTCGGCCCCGTCATATCAGGCATGGGCTTCCACCTGGTGCGCCTTCCGGGCGCTGAGAACGAGGCGGTGGCGGCGGTGCGGGGCTGGATCCTGGCCGAGTTCGGCCGGCCAGCCGCTACTCCTCGCGCCGGCGCTTCAGGATGACGTAGAGCGCGCCGGAGCCGCCATCGCGCGGGTGGGCCGGGGTGATGGCGACGATCTTGCTGCGCAGCGGCGGTTCGTTCAGCCAGACCGGGACATTGGAGCGCAGCACGCTTTCGCCGTTGGAAAAGCTGCCCTTGCCGGTGATCACCAGCAGCGTCTTCTTGCCCGCCCGCTGGGCCGAGGCGATGAAGCCGATCAGCGCGTCATGCGCCTCGATCTGCCGCATGCCGTGCAGGTCGAGCCGGCCTTCGATCTCCTGCTTGCCGCGGCGCAGCCGGTCGGCGCGGTGGCCGTCGATGCCTGTCAGGTCGCCACTGTGCAGCCGCTTTGCCGTCGGCGTGGCCAGGG
>NZ_JBYRFX010000004.1:0-24666 GCF_057815775.1 Inquilinus sp. | reverse complement strand
GGGCATGCCCGGTCGGGTCGGTGAACTGGGCAGGGTTGTTGAGGCCGTAGGCGTAGCGCGACAACGCTCCCGAGGTCTGCAGCGTCGGCAGGATCGTGTCGGGGGACAGGAAGCGGCGCGACACCGGATCGTAGGAGCGCGCGCCCAGGCTGACGAGCCCGCTGCCGGCCACACCGGGCAAGCCGGTCGACAGGTCATGCTGCGCGCCGGTGAAGCCGCGGCGATCGCTGTCGCCGATCGCGCCGTTCTGGATCAGGCCGAATGGGTCGTACTGGTATTCGTCGACGATATTGCCCTTGTCGTCGGAGACCAGGCTGATCGACCCGAGCAGATCCGTATGCAGGTATCTGAGCACACCGGCCCCATCGCGCCACGCCACCGGTTCGCCGCCGAGGTCGTAGCGCTTGACCAGCCGGCCGGCCTTGTCCTGCTCGACCTCGTCGAAGAAGTGATAGGTGGCCTTGCCGTCGGGCGTGAGCTCCTTGATCCGGCGGCCCGCTGCGTCCCAGGCGAATTCGGTGCGCTGCCAGGCCGCCCCGTCCCAGATCTCTGCGGCGGTCAGGCGTCCTTCCCCGTTCCAGCCGAAGCGCTGTTCGTCGACTGCGGAATTGACCACCTTGGTCAGGTTTCCGCCCTTATCGTATTGGAAACTGCGGGGTCCGATGCCCTGCACGGCATGGACCTGCAGGTTGCCGGCCGTCGGGTAGGTGTAGATGTCGGCGCCGGCCTGGCTCATGTTGCCGATCGCATCATAGGCGAAGGCCTGCGACGTCGTGGTCCCGCCGAACGTCTGCTGGGCGCCGGCAAGCCGGTGCAAGGCATCGACGCTGTAGACCGTGTCGAGGTGGCGCGTCGGGCTGGTCGATGACGCCTGCGCCAGAAACCCGTCGGGGTTGAAGCCATACGTCAACAGGACGTTCGCCAGGGACGGGAAGTGGAAGACCGCCGTGGCCGGCCATTCCCGCTGGGAATCATAAGTGTAGTCCGCCTCGACGCCGCTGGCGAAGCGCCGTGACAGCAGGCGCCCTTGCGGATCGTGCGTGCTGGCGGCAACGATGCCGGAGAGCCCGCTCGGCGAGCCATTCGGCTCATAGGTGACGACCAGGCTTTCCCCATCCGCCGGGGCCTTGTTCGCCGCCGACGGATAGGTGAATTCAGCCAGCCGGCCCAACGGATCGAAGATTCGTCCGACCGAGTATGACGTGCCGTCCCAGCAGCGGGTTTCCGCGATGGGCTGCCCCAGCACGCCATAGCTCACGCTGCGCGCCACCGGGCAGCCGGAGGCGGCGTCGGTCACCGATGTCAGGCGGCCGATCGAAGACCCGTGCCCCGGCTCATCGTATGTCCAGGTCACCGCAGCCGAGCCGTTCACGACCCTGCTGACGGGGCGGCCCAGATTGTCATAGGCGACCGTGACGACGTTGCCGTTGGCATCCGTGGTCCCGGTGAGATCCCCCGCATGATCGTAGGTGAAGCTGCGGGCCCCGAGGTCGGGGTCGGTTTCGGTCATCACCCGGGACAGCGAATCCCACCCGAAGGTGATCGTGTTGTTGGCGGCGTCGTGGATCTTGCCCAGCCGGCCGAGCAGATCGTGCTCGAGCACCATCGTCTGCACGCCCGCCTCGCTCAGCGTCAGCACGTTGCCATAGGCGTCGTAGGCAAAATCCTTCCGGTGCCCGACCTCATCGACCTCGCTGGCACCGGTGGCGAAGATCGACATCCGCTTCGTCGATCCGTCCGTATGCGTCACCGATGCCGGCCGACCGAGGAAATCCCAGGCGAAGGTTTCGACCGGCACGGCCACGGCGCCTTCGAGGGCCCCATGCGTGACCTGCCTGGGGTTGTTCGAGAGGTCGCCGTAGCCGGTCTGGAACACATAGGCCGGCCCTGTTTCGGAGTCCTTCTTGCGCAGGAGAGTGCTTCGGCCCAGCCCGTCGAAATGATCGTCCGACCACAGCCCCGAGGGTGAGCCGTCGGCGACGCTCATGAACACGCTCTGCGTGGGCAAGCCCCAGAAGCGGTAGTCGATCGTGGCCTTGCCACCATCGGCCGTGGCCACGGATGTGACGCGCCCGAGCGCGTCATAGGTCCGCACATCCGATCGGATGCCGTTGGGATCGGTCACCGCGGTCGGCTCGCCGAGCACCAGATCCCATTCCAGCTGGCTCTCATGCCCTGCCGCGTCCCGCAGCACCACCGGATACAGGCCGAGCGCCTTGTCGTAGTCGAGCGTCGTCGCGAAGCCGTTCGCATCCGTCACCGTGGTGACGTTGCCCTGGGCGTCATGGTCGAACGCGCGCAGGGTAATGAAACCGCCATCGGTGTCGGAGAAGCGCCGCTCCGCGGTCAGCAAGCCCCGGTCCGTCGCGTGATGAACGCACCCCACGGCCCCGTCGTAGCAGTACTCGCTTTGCTGGAGGAGCGTCCCCGCCGTGCCGCGCCCCGCATACAGGGTGGCGGTCGCGGTGGTCACGATGTAGGGATCGGCTGATATCTCCGACGTCGTCTGCGTCGTGCGCTCGTCACCGACGATCTTGGTGTCGCCGAGCTCCTGATGCTGCGCGACCCGGCCGAACGGGTCGTAGCCGAACAGCTCGACCCGCTCCAGCGAACCGCCGGGGTCGTCGTCCTGCGTGGTCGTCTGGACCGCTTGGCAATGATAGGGCGCCGCGGGATCCGGCGGCGGGTTGATCATCGTCACCTGCTGCCGGCTGCCGCCGCCCGATACGGCCGATGTCTGCAGGCGGGCACCGCATTGATCGTCGCTGTCCCAAACCTGCGCCGTGGTCCGCGACGGGCGGCCCGCAACGCCGGACTCGCTATGCGAAATCTGTCGCCAGGCCCACAGGGTCCGCTCGGCCGGAGAGTAGCGCGGGCAGGCGTAATCGATGCTTTCGGCGACCGTGCCGCCGCCGCCGGGGGCGACGGACAGTTTCGACACGAGGTAGCCCAGGCTCGGCGGCAACTGGCAGACACCCGGCTGATTGGGCAGCTGCGCGCTGGTCATCAGCGCATAGTCGACACTGGTCTGCGCGCCCAATGGCGAATCGATGCCCGAGAGAAGGTCGCCCACGAGCCGGGGGGCGGCAAACCAGGCATTGCCGAGGGCCAGGAGCTTGCCCGGGAGATAGCCGGCATCCAGGTATTCCAGGCGCTGGCGAGGGCTGCCATCCGGGCTCAGCGGCCGGATCTGGCCGAGATCGGGATAGGACACGCCGCGCGGGAACCGCGACTCCGCGGTGGCGGCGAAGGTTGAACCATTCGAGACGAATGGCTTGACCAGCAGATCGCCGTGATCGAAGCGGAGACGGGCGAGGTCGGTGCGGCCATCGCCGTTCCAGTCGAAGAAGATGAGGGCGCGCGCCAGCGCCGTCGCCATCGGGCCGGCATCGAAGGCGTGCTGGACCTTCATGGTGCCATCGCCGCTCGACAGCAGCACCTCGGCGGCCAGCTTCGCCTCGCCGGTATCGGTGATGTCGGTCGTGACCGCGGCGAGTTCCGGCAGGCCGTCGCCGTTCAGGTCGATCGGCTTCCATCGCCAGGGGGCGTAGTCGAAGCGGCTGGTCGTGGTGCTGTTGACCGCGCGGAACTTGCCGTCCCGGCCCGCCAGGATGCTGACCGTGGCATAGGACACCGTGGGTCCGCCGGGCACGGCCCAGGCCCCGCTGAAATCCTGGGTTCCGTTCCGGTCGGCATCATAGACGTACCAGTCCGGGCTGTTCGCACCCGCGGCGCAGGCCGGGACATCCGCCGACGGCTGCAGCGACCACACCGACACCGGCACCGGCGGCAATGAGGAGCCGGGCTGCGGCTCGGTGAAGCCCTGGCTCCAGCGCAGGACGTCGAGGCGCACATGCCGAAGGCAAGCCTGGTCGGAGGATTGCCGGTTGGAGATGTAGACGAGGTTGGCCTTGCCGTCGCCATTGGTGTCGGCGGCGAACCAGTGGCCGTTCTCCGGCATCCGGTGCGGCGTGTCGAGCAGCCATTGGCTGAGGGTGTATGCCCCGCCGCCGGAGGCCAGCAGCGTCACCACCCGCGCCCTGGACGATCCGGGGGTGAGCCCGTCTTCCGCGCGCACCGCGACCAGGTCGACCAGGCCGTCGGCATTGACGTCGGCCACATGCAACGTCGCCGGCTGGAACCCGAAGGGGACCGGAAACGCGGCGGGGGGCAGGTCCAGGAACGAGTTGCCGGGCTGGCGCAGGCGCACGAACAGCGTGAGCCTGGTCCCCTCGACCTCCGTCTTCACATAGTCCGGCAGGCCATCGCCGTTGACGTCGGCCACCATCCAATGGCCGGTGTCGACGGGGTCCGCCCCCGGCTGCCAGGTCCGGACGTGGAACAGGATGTCGTAATACGGGCAAGCCGACGTGCAGGGGCTGGTCCGGCCTTTGTCGTTCCAGCCGAAATCATCCAGGAACTCGGCGCTGTCATGCGTCCGGTGCCAGACGGCGACCTGGGGATGGCCGCTGCCGTTGAAATCGCCGACCTCGATCGTATCGAGCGCGGTCGCAGTCCCGGCAACACCCGTCAGCGTGAACGTCGTGAAGGGATAGGCGAGGCCCGGTGCCGCCGTTCGTATATCCATCGTGACCCGGTCGGTCCACCGGATGCCCTGGAAGCGGATCTGAATCACCGAGGCCTGTGGTGCGCAATCGACACCAGGCGGCGCGGCCGGGTCGCAGGCGGTCCCCTCCATGAGCGGCGCCAGCGCCACCAGGTCGTCGCGGCCGTCGCCGTCCAGGTCGGCGACCAGGACGGATGTGCTCTTGGTGGCGAGGCGTGGTGCCTGCTCGCCTTCGGCCGTGAACGAGCCGTCGCCATTCGAGAGGATGGCCTGATAGGTCTGGTAGGTGCTGTCGCGCGGAAACGGCCTGGCGTTGCAGGTGGCGACATCGAGGTCGGCGCCGATCCTGACCAGATCCTTCGAACCGTCGCCATTGACGTCCGCGATCATGAAAACGTCGCGGGCGCTGGTGAACATCGAGGGCACCGGGATCGGATGGAAGGCGTCGGTCCACTTGCAGGCGTCATACTGCTGGAACGCCGGGATCGCCGTGGTCTGGCACTGCGGGACGAAGGGATGGACCCGGAACGCTGCCTCGGACGCCGTGCTCGACAGGTCGCCACAGAGCAGCACATGCGATCCTGGGGACGGGTTCGACGGCGTCTTGTCGTCGTAGGCGTCGGCACCGACATAAACGAGGTCGGATCGTCCGTCGTTGTTCAGGTCGCCGACCAGCCAATGCGACGCGGTCGATGCACTCCGATTCGTCGCCCATGGCGCAATCGGCGCGAAAGAGCCGTCCCCCCGACCCAGGGCGACATGCATCGCATAGACCCGATCCGGCCCCTCGGCATTGGCCAGGGCGATGTCGGCATAGCCGTCGCCGTTGAAATCGCCCACCAGAAACTGCGGGCTGACGACGACCCCATGCGGGAGGGGCACGTCGCGCGCATCGTCACTCCCCGTCGCAAAGAAAACGACCGGGACGCCGGCCAGCGCCTTGTCGGCGACCACCCCTGAGAAGACCTCGGCCTCCGCATCGAAGAAGAGAGTCGTCGTCTCCATGTGCGACCCGACCGGCTGCATCACGATGATGTCCGGCCGGTGGTCGCCGTTCACATCGGCGAGCTGGATCTGCAGCAGGACGCCGGCCGGATTGATGATCGGCGTGGTGAACGGGGCCACCGCTTTGAGCGAGCCGCCGGGCCGCGCCAGATAGGCCTGGAACGTGGTCGGAACGGCAACGTCACCGACCGCGGCCGCCGGATCATAGATCATGATCACATGGTCGGTCAGCCCGTCGCCATTGAGGTCCAGGCTGAGATGCCGGGCCCCGGAAGGGTTCAGCACCGTCAGCCGGGCTTCCCCCGAATCCCGCGCGAATCCGGCGGTGTGGCCGGCCGATGCCGTAAACAGCGCGGCGTCCAGCGACTCCGCCGGGCTGCCGTCGGCATCGCTCTTGTAGTGGAAGGATGTCGGCGGGAAGAAGGACGGGCTTGCCCCCTTGTCGACGGCCCCATTGGCATTCAGCGTGGCGTCCCGGCCGAACTCCTGCACCGTGGCGAGCAGCGATCTCCCCGTGGCGCTGCTGGTGGTGTAGCCAAGGGCGTAGGCCCGCAGCCGGCTGCCATTGGCCTGCTCATCGATGGTGGTGAGCAGCCGGTTGTCGGCGACCACCGTCGCCCCGCCGATGCCGTAGGACAGCGGGTAGGATCGCGCCGCGTAATGGAAGGTGATGACAGTCTTGCCGTACTGGATCGTTGCCGGCAGCCGCCCGGTCCCCGGCGCGGCCGTCGTATAAGCGTAGGCGACGCGGTTGCCCGACGTGTCGGTCACCGCCGTCAGCAGCCAGTTCGCCGCCTTGCCGGTGCTGGTCAGCGTCGTTTCGGTGTAGTCGAGGCGTGTGCCGTTCTGCAGCCAGACCGCCCACGTACCGGTCGCCGGGTCGCGGCCAATCCGTTTGTAGCGCTCGATATCCGTGAAGTAGTAGCTGAAGCTGCCCGCCGTGGTCGGGTAGAGGCAGCTCGGGCTCGCCGAGCCCAGACTGCATGGGTGCAGCAGCTCGCCTTCCAGCAGATAGACGTCCGTCGTGCCGTCGAAGCTCGCGATGCCTTTCCCGGGGGAAGCCAGCTGGATCGTGGACAGGCCTTCGATCATCCAGCCGACGCCGAGCGGCCCGTCGCCGAGCCGCGAGTGGTAGTCGAGGGCGAGGTGCGGCTCGAGCCCGTGGAACGGCGGCACCGAGAGATCGATGCGCTTGACCATGGCGCCTGTCGGATTGTCCGCGCCTTCCAGCGGCACCGCGCTCAGCGAACCGACGGCCGGAGCCACCACCGCACCGCCCGTCGTCGCGGGGGTCGCCATGTCCAGCTCGTCTGCCAGCGCCACACTGGCCAAAGTCACCAGCGCCGCGCAGCCGAACAGGATCATCCGCGTGAGTGACGCCGCCCTTTGGCCGATCGGTCCGGTGCGGGAAATGCGACGGTCAAATCGACGGCATGGAGCCTCATGGAAATTTTCCATCGCGCGGCGCCCCCGAAAATATCAAAATAAAAAATACGACGATTTCTCTATAGAAAAATACGATGACTTCTTCGTAAGTCGAGTCAAGCCATAAATGAAATAATGCAATTGCGACAAAGGCACGGGACGCCAGCATCCACGTCGATCGCGAATTCTGGGACGCACGCCCATTTCGGATTCGCCAAGGCCACCGTCGCAACCTTGCCGTGACAGGCTAATTTTCTGAGGAAGAACTGGAACGAAGCCCCTCAGGCCCCTGCCCCGATCGCGTGCAGGCTGGGAAGCCTGGTGCGGACGGCGGGACTCGAACCCGCACTCCCGAAGGACGCAGATTTTAAGCCCGCCAAGACCGCCTATCCTTGCCTATCCGACCACCTGTCTTGGTACGCTAAGCGGCTGAGTGGTCTAGCTTTTTCATTAGGCACCCTCATCCTTGGATAGCCGGAACTGCGATATCGCAGCATTTCTGGAGGCTCCTATCCGGCCCCTGGAAATCGGCATCGGGTGGGGTGTACATGGCCAAGCTCAAGCTCACGAAAACGGTGATCGTCGGCGCAGTCCCCGGCCCCAAGGACCTTGAACTTCGCGACACCACCGTCCCTGGCTTCCTGGTCAAGATCACGCCTGCCGGTAGCAAGGTGTTCATGGTGCAATACCGCACCAATGCAGGGGAACGTCGGAAGCCAGCGATCGGTCGCTTCGGCGAGCTCACTGTCGAGCAAGCTCGTTCGATCGCGCAAGATTGGCTGGCCGAAGTGCGCAAAGGCAAGGATCCGAGCGCCGAAAAAGCTGCCGCTCGGGCCGCTCCGAGTGTCCAGGAACTCGCCGTCAAATTCATCGAAGACTATTCACGCCCTGCGAACCGGCCACGCAGCGTCAAATACAACCAATTCTTGATCAATCAGCACATCGTCCCAGCCCTTGGATCGAAGAGGGTCACGGATGTATCACGCGCCGATGTCTCGGATCTGATCGTACGGATGAAGAAAACCGCCGTCACGGCCAATCGAGTCCTTGGATGCTTGCGAAAGATGTTCAACATGGCGGAGGTCTGGGGCTACCGCGGCGATGGAACGAACCCTTGCCGCCATATCCCCAAGTACCCGGAGATCGGCAGGACACGTTTGATCACCGATGGCGAGTTAGTCCGCATCTTTCGTCAACTCGACCGCGCCGACGCCGAAGGCCTGGAGCATCCCCTCCTGACGCTCGCAGTGCGCCTACAGTTCGCTTTTGCGGCTCGCATGTCCGAGATCCTCACGCTCGAGTGGGGCTGGATCGACTTCCCCGGCCGCCGGGTGGTCTGGCCGGACAGCAAGACGGGACAGATGTCGAAACCTCTGAGTGATGAGACGGCGGCTCTTCTCGCAAGTGCACCTCGCTTCGCAGCATCTCCCTATGTGATTCCGTCGATCCGCAATGCGGATCGACATATGCCGGAAGGCACCTACGGGAAAGCCTGGAGTCGCATCTTGAAGGCCTCAGATGTGCCACATGTCGGGACTCACGGTATCCGGCATCGCGCCACCACCGAGATCGCCAACTCCGGAGTTCCGATAAAGGTCGGAATGCAGCTCACTGCTCACAAGACCGTCACGCAGTTCATGCGCTACGTCCATACGGAAGACGACGCCGTTCGGGCAGCGGCCGAGACCGTGGTCCAGCGCCGCAGTGCGATTCTCCTCGGAGACCGCGCCGCGTAGCAATGAACCGGTGGTAAGGCAGCAGCGAGTTGAATGGGGATGGCCAATCGCGCGTTGGCGCCACAAGCAGACATTTTGTCGGAGTCCCGATACCGGACATCCATACGCCGCACGACCCCGCCGTCCGGGGTGCGGAGATCTACACTGTCTCCGGCGTGGCCGGGCTGGCCCTATACAGATGCCGTGCCGCTGTATCAAAGTCCTGGATCGCGGCGGGACAGCTGGTGCCAGCGCTGCAAGCGTTTCCACCGGCGCCGATGCCGATGTCGGTGCTCTATCCCGCAGCCGCCACCTCTCGCAGCGTATTCGGGTCTTCGACACCTAGTTGTCCAGGCTGTTCCGGCCGCATAAGGCTGACCGATTGACGCCGTTGTGCTCAGGTGACGGAGTGGGTGATCCGCGGTCGACGACCGGGATGCCACGAGACCGGACGGCTCAGTTCGACAGCCGCAATTCGCTGCCCCCCAACGGCTCGGCGGCTTTGCGCCCGGCGATCCGGAAATGACTGTGCCGCCGGGCGAAGGCGCTGGGCGTCATGCCGGAATAGCTGCTGAACGCCACGGTGAAGGCGCCGATGCTGTTGAAGCCCACCGCGTAGGCCGTCTGCGTCACGCTGGCATGGGGCTGGCCGAGCAGCTTCATCGCCTCGCTCATGCGGACCTCGGTGATGAATTCGCGCCAGTTGATGCCGAGTTCGTCCCGGAACCGTCGCCGCAGGGTGCGTTCCGACATGCCGGCCGCGGCCGCGGTGTCCGCCACCGATGCCGTCTCGATGTGGTCGCGGGCGAAGGCGATCGCCCGGTCCATGTCGGGCGCGTTGCCGAAGGGCGTCCACATCCTGCGCTTGCTGTCGAACCACACGGCGAAGAGCTGCCCCAGGGTCTGGAAGAAGACATTGGCCAGAGGGTCCGCCGAATCCCGATCGGGCCCCCATCGCCGCGCGAACGACGTCATCTCCAGCGCCAGGCCCGGCATCGCCACAGCCCAGCAGCCATGATGCTGCCAGACCGGCTCATGGCCCGTGAACTTCACCAGGGTCAGTTCCACCGGCCGTGTCGCCGCCAGCCGGTACGATCGTTCGGGTGGGATGTAGATCATGTGCCCGGCCGGCAGGGCCCAGCGCCCGGCCTGCCCGAGCAGCCTGATCTCGCCCTGATCGACGCAGACCAGCATGCCCCCGGGCTCACGCTCCGAACTGGCGTCGAAGGACGGCAGGCGGAGGTCCACGGCGTGCGTGGGGCTGCGGCCGTCGATGGCGAAGGCCTCGTCGCGGCGGCCGAGCGCGAAGCGCTCCACAGCGTCGGGATTCCCGGTCAGCGGGCACTCGGCCCGCACATCCGTCATCGTCATGCCGCCCTCTCACCGCTTCGACACCGATTGGCCGTTATTCGAAAAATGATGGCCTATTTCCGAATGACGGCCTTTTCATACCGTGACAGAGTTCGTGTCACAAGAGGCTCGCAGCGAATGCGCTGGAAAATAGCCTCGCCGGAGGAAGATGTCCGACCTCGAGCACAGTCTCGGCGGCCAAGTCCATAGTATTGACCGGCCGGATACCGAGCCTCTTCTTGCAATCCTGAACATCAGCAAGAGCTTCGGCGGCACGATTGCCCTGCGCGATGTCTCGATCACGGTGTCCGCCGGCGAGATCGTGGCGCTGCTGGGCGAGAACGGTGCCGGCAAATCCACGCTCATCAAGATCATGGCCGGCGTGTTTCAGGCTGATGCGGGTTCGCTGCGCTTTGCCGACACTTCCGTCGCCGCTGCCGTGAAGTCGGGCCGGATCGCGTTCATCCACCAGGATGTCGGCCTCATCCCGTGGATGACGGTGGCGGAGAACATGATGCTCGGGACGCGGTACCCCCGCCGGCACGGGCTGATCGATTGGCGCGGCAGCCGGGACCGGGCCCGTGATGCGCTGGCGGAAATCGGCGGGGAGATCGATCCCGACGACCGGATCGAGGGCCTGAGCCGGACGGACAAGTCGCTGGTGGCGATCGCGCGGGCGCTGGCCAGCAACGCCGAACTCATCGTCCTCGACGAGCCGACGGCCAGCCTGCCGCAGTCGGAGGTGGAGCGGCTGCATGCGGTGCTGCGCCGGCTGCGGGATCGCGGGGTCGGGATGATCTACGTGTCCCATCGCCTCGACGAGGTCTACGCCCTGACGGACCGCGTCGTCGTCCTGCGGGACGGGGCCGTGGCAACGACGGCGGCCACGGCCGCGATCGATGCCGACGCGCTGGTTCAGGCCATCATCGGCCGGCCGCACGATCAGGTGTTCGTCCGGCCGCCCCAGCCAACGGACATGGCGGATGTCATGACCCTTCGGGCGGTCGGCGTCGGGCTGGTGGGGCCCGTCGACCTCGTGCTGCGGCGGGGCGAGGTCGTCGGGCTCGTCGGGTTGCGCGGCGCCGGCCAGGACGCCATCGGCAAGGCCTTGTTCGGCATCGACCCGGTCCGATCCGGCACGGTCGAACTCGGCGGCACCCGCTATGCCCCGAAGGATCCGTTCGATGCCATCGCCCAGGGCGTGCTGATGGTCGCCGGCGACCGCACGCGGACTCCGTCGCCCAGGGCATGACGGTCCGCGAGAACATGTTCCTCAACCCGATCGCCAGCGGCCGCGGCCTGTTCGGGTTCCGCTCGCCAGCCGCGGAGGAGCGGGAGGCCGAGACCATGGGGTCGAAGGTCCGCCTGCGGCCGAACCTGCCCTCGATGCCCGTGGAGACCCTGTCCGGCGGCAACCAGCAGAAGGTGGTGATGGCCCGCTGGATGCGGATCGGCGGCAAGGTCCTGATCCTGGAGGATCCGACCGCGGGCGTCGATGTCGGCGCGAAGGCGGAGATCTACCGCCTCCTGGCCGATGCCCTGGAGACCGGCCTCGCCGTCCTGCTGATCTCGACGGATTTCGAGGAGGTCACGGCGATCTGCCACCGCGCCTGCGTGTTCCGGGCCGGACGTGTGGTGGCGGAGCTGTCGCAGGCGGAGCTTTCGATCGCGGCGCTCCTGAACGCCGCATCGCTGTCGCCGGCCGCCTGAGCCCACCGCACAACCGCATTGCCGTTGCCAGCAAGGCACTGCGGACGCGCACCGAACGCTGGAGGGAGGAATAGACATGCAATCGATCCGATCGACCGCGCTGGAACCGACGCCGCGTGAACTGATGGGCCTGTCGCCGCTGCGGCGGGTGATGCGGATGCTGCCGGTCTACGGGCTGCCGCTGCTGACGGTGGCGCTGATCATCCTGTTTTCCATCCTGCTGCCCAGGACGTTCCCCACGCTGCTCAACCTGCGGTCGATCCTCGGGGACAAGTCGATCATCTGCGTCCTGGCCCTGGCGGCAATGATCCCGATGATGGCCGGGCGGATCGACCTGACCGTCGGCTACGGCATCGTCATCTGGCATGTCCTGGCCATCAGCCTGCAGACCCAGCTCGGGCTCGACTGGTGGGCTGCGGTCCTCGTCGTCCTGGCGCTGGGGGCACTGCTCGGCCTGGTCAACGGCCTGCTGGTCGAGGTCGCGCAGATCGACTCCTTCATCGCCACGCTGGGAACCGGCACCGTCCTCTATGCCCTGGCCCTTTGGCACACCGGCGGCCGCCAGGTCATCGGGTCGCTGCCGTCCGATTTCACCGACATCTACGCGACCACCCTGTTCGGACTGCCGATCGCCGCCTTCTATGTGCTCGGCATCAGCATCGTCCTGTGGATCGCCGCGGAATACCTGCCGATCGGCCGGATGCTCTACGCCATCGGCGCCAACCAGCGGGCAGCGGCGCTGAACGGCATCCGCACCCGGCGCTTCGTCATCGGCGCCTTCGTGGCATCCGGCGTGCTCGGTGCCTTCGCCGGGATCGTGCTGGCGGCAAAGCTGCGGATCGGCCAGGCCAGCGTGGGGCTGGAGTTCCTGCTGCCCGCTCTGGTTGGCGCCTTTCTCGGCTCGACCACCATCAAGCCCGGCCGGGTCAATGTCTGGGGCACGGTGGTCGGCGTCACGATCCTTGCCGTCGGCATCTCCGGCATCCAGCAGTTCGGTGGCGCCTTCTACGTCGAACCGCTCTTCAACGGCATGACGCTGCTCGTCGCCATCGGCATCGCCGGCTACGCGCAGCGCCGCCGGGCGGTCGGCAAATCGCGGCACACGCGCCGCGCCGAAGCGGCCCAGGCCCAGCGGCCGCAATGACACAGGGAGGACACAGCGTGACAAACAAGCAGCTGAAGCACCGCATCCTGGCGTTCGGTCTCGCCACGACGATGCTGATCCCGGTCGCCGGCCGGGCGCAGGAGTCCGGCGTCCAGGCCGCACAGGCCTATGTCGACCAGGTCACCAAGCCCAACCCGCCCTGGACCGGCCCGACCACAGGTCCGGCAGCACAGAAGGACAAGACCGTCGTCTACGTCTCTGCCGACCAGCGCAACGGTGGTGCCCTCGGCGTCGGCGACGGCCTGGTCGAGGCCGGTGCAGCGCTCGGCTGGAGCATCCGCGTTCTCGATGGCCAGGGCACGGTCTCCGGCCGGTCCTCGGCGCTGCAGCAGGCGATCGCGCTGAAGCCGGACGGCATCGTGCTCGGCACCGTGGACGCGAAGGAGCAGGCTGAACTGATCGGCCAGGCGGCGGGGGCCGGCATCAAGATCGTCGGCTGGCACGCCGTGACCAATCCCGGCCCGTCCACCGAGTTCAAGCTGTTCACCAACATCGCCACCGACCCGCTCGACGTGGCGAGGGCCGCCGCATCCTTTGCGGTCGCCGAATCCGGCGGTAAAGCGGGCGTCGTGGTGTTCACGGACTCGACCTATGCGATCGCGGTCGCCAAGTCGGACGCGATGGCGAAGGTCATCCAGGCCTGCGGCGGCTGCAAGGTCCTCGATGTCGAGGATACCCCGCTGGCTGAGGCCAGCACCCGCATGCCGCAGCTCACAACCTCGCTGCTGCAGCGGTTCGGCGCCGACTGGACCTATGCTCTGAGCATCAACGACCTGACCTTCGACTTCATGTCGTCGTCGCTGGCGTCGGCCGGGATCGCGACGGACGGATACCCGCGCAACGTCTCGGCGGGGGACGGCAGCGAGGCGGCGTTCGAGCGCATCCGCACTCGCTTCTACCAATCCGGCACGGTGGCTGAGCCGCTCCGCCTCCATGGCTGGCAGGCCGCCGACGAGCTCAACCGCGCCTTTGCCGGCGCCCCGCCCTCGGGCTTCGTCGCGCCGGTGCATCTGGTGACCGCGGCGAATATCGGCGCCGATGGCGGCCCGAAGAATGCCTACGACCCGGACAATGGCTACCGCGACGCCTACGCCCGGATCTGGGCCGGCAAATAGGTCCGAAGGCCGCCCGAGGCTTTCCCGCCCCCATCATCGACACGAACGGAGATAGAGCATGAGCAAAGCCCACTGGCCCGACGGCAGCCGCCTGGTGATTTCCATTTCGATGCAGATGGAGGCGGGCGGCGAAGCGCCCTACGGACCGGGCGGGCCATTCTCCGGCTTCATCGAGATGGATCCGACCTATCCCGATTTCCCGACCAAGTCCTGGTACAAATACGGCTATCGCGAGGGCACCCAGCGCATGCTGGATCTGTGGGACCGCTTCGGCATCAAAGTCACGTCCCATATGGTCGGCTCCGCGGTCGACCGTGCCCCGGAGGTCGCCCGGGAGATCGTCGAGCGCGGCCATGAGGCGGCGGCGCATGGCCGCGACTGGGTGCAGCAATACGATCTCGACTACGAGGCCGAGAAGAAGTTCATCCAGGACAACATCGACAGCGTGAAGCGGGCCACGGGCCAGGTTCCGATCGGCTACAATGGCGCCGCCATGCGCGGCACGATCAACACGCTGAAAATCCTGCAGGAGCTGGGGTTCCGGTACTTCATCGACGATGTCAGCCGCGACGAGCCGTTCCTGATCCAGGTGCGCTGCAAGGACATGGCGATCGTGCCCTACACCCTGAACCTCAACGACATCATCCAGTTCGAAGCCTACAAATTCTCGAGCCTGGAGTTCGAGCAGCAGCTCAAGGACGAGTTCGACCAGCTCTACGAGGAAGGCGCGGTCCGCCGCCGCATGATGGCGATCTCGACGCATGACCGCATCCAGGGCCGGCCCTATCGGGTCCGCTCGCTCGGCCGGTTCCTCGAATATGCCAGCCGGCACAAGGGCGTGACCTTCATGCGCAAGGACCAGATCGCCGACATCGTCTATTCCGACCCCGAGCCGCTGCGCGACATCAACGAGCACGATGCCTGGGCCGAATGGGAGCGCAGATCCGGCCACCAGAAGATCGTGCCGATCGCCTGATGCCTTGGACGGCCGGGGGCGCAAGCGCCCCGGCCGTTTCGATACGACCGACACGAGATTGTCCGCAATTACCTATGACCTCGCCATCATCGGCGGCGGCATCGTCGGGCTGGCGACGGCGCTTGATGTAACCGGGCGCTTCCCCGGCCTTTCCGTCGCGATCCTCGAGAAGGAAGCCGGCCTCGCCCGGCATCAGAGCGGGCGCAACAGCGGCGTGATCCATGCCGGGGTCTATTACCAGCCGGGCAGCCTCAAGGCCAGGTTCTGCCGGGACGGGGCGGAAGCGACGATCCGGTTCTGCCGCGACCATGGGCTGCCCTTCGAACAATGCGGCAAGCTGCTGGTCGCGACCGACACCGCTGAACTCGGCCGGATGGCAGCGCTGCACGAGCGCTGCCTTGCCAACGACCTCCCCGTCGAACGTCTCGATGCCGCCGAACTGGCCCGGCGCGAGCCGCATATCCGTGGCGTGGGCGCGCTGTTCGTGCCGACCACCGGGATCGTCGACTACGGCCTGGTGGCCCGCACCATGGGCCAAGTGGTGACCGATCGGGGCGGGGAAATCCTGACGGGCATGCCGGTCGACGCGATCCAGGAGGAACCGTCGGGCGTGACCATCGGCGCCGGTGGGCGGACGATCAAGGCCCGGCACCTCATCGTCTGCGCCGGTGTCATGGCGGACCGGCTGGCCCGGCTGTGCGGCCTCGACCTCGATTTCCGGATCGTGCCATTCCGTGGTGAATACTACCGCCTTGGTGCGGACAAGAATGACATCGTCCGCCACCTGATCTACCCGATCCCCGATCCGGCTCTGCCCTTCCTCGGCGTCCACTTGACGCGGATGATCGGCGGCCATGTCACGGTGGGGCCGAATGCGGTCCTCGCCTTTGCCCGCGAAGGCTACCGGTTCGCCGATGTCAGCCCCAGGGATATGGCGGAGATGATCGCCTATCCGGGGTTCCGGAAGCTGATCCGCGCCAATCTGCGGTCGGGGCTGGCGGAGATGCGGAACTCCCTGAGCAAGCGCCGCTACCTCGCCCTCTGCCGGCGCTATTGCCCGGAGTTGACGCTGGACGACCTGGCGCCCTACCGGCCCGGCATCCGCGCGCAGGCGGTGCTGGCGGATGGCACCCTGGTGCATGACTTCCTGATCCGCGAAACCGCACGCAGCATCCACGTCTGCAATGCCCCCTCGCCCGCGGCAACGTCCGCCATCCCGATCGGGCGCGAGCTGGTCGACCGCGCCGCGTCCCGGTTCGGCTGGCGATGAATGAGCAAGCGCGCCCCGTCACCTAGGCGCCAACACCGGACATCGCATCGGTGTCCCGACACCGGACGTCGCGCGAACCGGCAGGTTTCGGTTCCTTCCCGCCAATTTTGCTCGATGAGGTGCCCTGAGACCGGCCATCTCAGTCGGCCTCGAAGGAGACATGATCGGAGGGGCCCTATCACTGCGGCCTTAATCAAACTGATGGGCGCCACGTGCGATCATTCGGTTGGCGTCTCTAAGAGAACGTGGTGCGCGCTCCAAAGACTGTAGGCCGTCAAGAACCGTTCCTCTGCCGGGCCAGCCCGTTAGGTTTGATCGCCGCGATAGGACCAGTCCTGATCGAACAACTGGCGGCGGCCGTTCGGGGCCGATCCGCCGTCGCCATCCCGCCGGGAGATTCCGAACTCAGTGACCGATGATCTGCGAGAGAAACAGCTTGGTTCGCTCGTTCTTTGGCGCGGAGAAAAACGCCTCGGGTGGCGCCTCCTCCAGGATCTGGCCACCATCGATGAACACCACCCGGTCGGCGACACGGCGAGCGAAGCCCATCTCGTGGGTGACGCAGATCATGGTCATTCCCTGGTTGGCCAGGTCGACCATGACGTCGAGAACTTCATTCACCATTTCCGGGTCGAGCGCCGATGTCGGCTCGTCGAACAGCATCAGCCGCGGAGTCATGCAGAGGGCGCGGGCGATAGCCACCCGCTGCTGCTGCCCGCCGGACAGCTCGGAGGGATATTTGCCGGCCTGGTTGTCGATGCGGACACGCTTCAGAAAGCCCCAGGCCAGATCTTCCGCCGCCTGTCGCGAAATCCCCCGGACGGTCATCGGGGCGAGGGTGCAGTTCTCCAGCACCGTCAGATGCGGGAACAGGTTGAAGGACTGGAAGACCATCCCGACCTCGCGCCGGATCGTGTCGACATGCTCGGACGCCTTGTCCAGCGGCACGCCGTCGACGACCACCGCGCCGCCCTGAAACGGCTCGAGCCGGTTGATGCAGCGGATCAGCGTCGATTTGCCCGAACCGGACGGGCCGCAGATCACGATCTTCTCCCCCGATCTCACGGTCAGATCGATGCCCTTCAGGACCTTGAAGGACCCGAAGGATTTGCTCAAATTCTCGATGCGGACGACGTCGCGGGCCGGCTCCGATGCCATTTGTCGGGTGTCGCCGGCGACGCCGGACTCCACTTCCGCGGCCGGAGGTGATCCGGCAGCGGCGCTGCCCTGCGGCTGGACCGGCGGTCGCCGCCTGGTCGGCTTGCCGATCCTGAACGCCCGCTCGGTCCACTGCACCAGCCAGGTCGCGGGATAGCTGATGGCCAGGTAGATGAGTGCAACGAGGGTGTAGATCTCGTAGTGCTTGTAGGTCTGTGCCGCCAGCAGCTGGCCGGCGCGCAGCAGCTCGGTCAGCGCAATGGCGGAGACCAGCGCCGAATCCTTGAACAGGGCGATGAAATAGTTACCGGCCGAAGGAATGACGATGCGGATCGCCTGCGGCAGCACGATGCGAAGCATCGTCTGATGGCCGGGCAGCCCGAGCGACCATGCCGCCTCTCGTTGGCCGTTCGACACCGCCTGGATGCCCGACCGGAAGACCTCGCTGAGATAGGCCGCGTAGTTGAGGCTCAGGGCAATGACGCCTGCGACGAAGGCGTCGAGCTCGATGCCGACCAACGGCAGGACATAGTAGATGTAGAAGATCTGCAGCAGCAGCGGCGTCCCGCGCATCACGTCGACAAAGATCGCGGCCGGGATCGACAGGATCCGAAACGAGCCTAGCCGGACGATGGCGATCGCCAGCCCGATCACCATCGCGAAGACGATGGCGATCAGCGTGATTTCGATCGTGGTCATCGCTCCGAGCAAGAGCGATGGCATGAAGTCGCGAATATCGCTCAGCGAGAATCCCATGCGATCCCCTATTCTTGATGGGTGGAAGCTGGGGATGTTGCATGGACGGCGGCGAGGCCACGTGGCCCCGCGCCGTCCTTGCGGATCCGGTCAGGCGCCCGTTGCCTGGTTCTGTCCCGTCAAGCCCCATTTCTGCAGGATCTTGAGATCGGTACCCTCGGCCTTGACGGCCGCCAGCGCCCAGTTGAACGCCTCGCGCAGCGAGCCGTCTTCCTTGCGGAAGCCCGCGCCGATGACGCCCATTTCCCTTGGCTTGTAGTCGCCGACGATGTCGAAGGCGGCGGCATATCTGGGGTTGCGGCTGATCTCATAGGCAGCCACGGGCTGATCGATCAAGCTCGCGCTGAGACGCCCCGTCATCAGATCCTGCAGGAGCAATGGAACGGTGGGATAGCTCATCACCTTGGCGTCCGGTACCTCGTTGAGCCAATCGAGATATACGGTGCCGAGTTGCCCACCGACACTGGCGCCCTTCAGGTCGTCGAGCGAATGCAGATTGGTTGGATTTCCTTTTTTGACGACGAGTGCCTCACCGTATCTGTACCAGCCCCCCGAGAAATCGATCACCTTCCGGCGCTTCTCGGTGATGTACATGCCGTCTGCGATCATATCCATCCGCCCGGCCAGCAGACCGGGGATCAGGCCGTCGAAGTCGACCTGCTGGACGCTGTGATTGGCGATGCCGAGCTTGTCGAGCATCGCCAGCAGCAGCTCGGCGTCGACGCCCATGAGAGCGCCGGTCGCATTGTCGAGAAAAGCGTAGGGCTGGTCGTTCGACGTTCCGAACCGGACAGTGTTGGCCGCCTTGACCCGGGCGAACGCCCCATCCGTGCTGGTGATCGTCGGTCCATCGGCAGAGAAGGCCGTTCGGCCAAGAAGAAGCGACGCGGTTGCAGCAATGGTCATGCCGAGAATGCTGCGCCGGGAGTAATTCAAGCTTTCCATTGTTTGCCTCCTTGTTTTTTTGCAAAGCAGCGGCGTTCGCTGACGCCAGGCGTCAATCGTCGGCCGTTCTTTCGGTGGACCCCTTCGATCGGGAAGGGTCAGGTCATCCGGATCAGGGCTACGGGTCTACTGTCATGTCTGGTCTCTGATCCGGAAATAGGCGGCCGCGGCCGCCGCGTAGACCAGGTTCAGCCCGTGGAAGGGGATCTTCCTGATCGACGTCGCGGGGATATCCAGCCGGAATCCTGGATCCGAAACATGTCTGGCCACCGCCCGGCCCAGCGCCGTGGCCATCGCGACGCCGCGGCCGTTAAAGCCGAGGACGGCGGTCACGCCGGGGGCTGGCTCATGGATGTGCGGCAGGTAGTCCGGCGTCACGGCGACGAGCCCGGACCAGGCGAAATCGATCTCGATCCCCGCCAGCTCGGGGTACATCGATGTCAGGGAACGGTAGAGATGGCCGAAATCCGACGCCGTTTTCGGCCCGCCGGATTTCCCCTGGCCGCCGATCAGCATCCGGCCGGCCGGATCCCGGCGGAAATACTGGATCAGATGCCGCGTGTCGGCGGCATGGTGGCCCTGGGGCAGGATACCGGCGCCCAGCCGGTCGCCCAGCGGCACCGTCGCGATCTGGAACGAGTGGACCGGGACGATGCTTTGCTTGAGCCCCGGCCACAGGTCGTCCGTGTAGCCGTTGGTGGCGAGGATGACCTGGCGGGCGCGGACGTCCGACCGGCCCGTCCCCAGGGTCCAGCCATCCCCTGCCCGCCTGGCGGTCCTGACCGGCGTGTCCACGAAGATCCCGGCGCCATGGCCGAGGGCGGCGCGTGCCAGGCCGCGGACATAGCTCAGCGGCTGCAGATTGCCGCCGCGCGGATCGATGATGGCACCGGCGAAGGACCGGCTTCCCGTCACCGCCTCGGTTTCGGCCTTGTCCAGCGTCCGGACCGGGACGCCGCGGCGGATCCATCCTTCGGCGCGGCGGTTGAGGACCGGAAGGGCGCTGGCCCGGTGGGCCGGCATCAGCCAGCCCGTGCGCCGGATGTGGCACTGGATGCCGTAGCGGCTGACCAGGTCGAACACCACGTCGGGGGCGCCGCCGGCAAAGTTCAACGCCGCATCGGCGATGTCGCCGTGCTTCGCCAGCACGTCGGCCGGGTCGAGCTTCAGCCCCGGATTGATCTGTCCGCCATTGCGGCCGGAAGCCCCGCCGCCGATCTGGCCGGCCTCAAGCACGGCCACCGATGCGCCCTGGGATGCCAGCTCGATCGCCGCCGACAGCCCGGTGTATCCCCCGCCGACGATGGCGACGTCGACGCTGAGGCTCTCAGCGAGCGGCTGTACAGCCGGGGCGCTTTCGGCGGTCGCGGTCCATACCGGCACATCGATGCGGTTCCGGACCTGACCAATCGGTTTCGTTGTCATCCAGAGGGATCCGACGCAAGGGGTTGAGCCGTCAGGCTGCCGTCGTCATGAGGTCTCGGACAGCGACGCGATATGGGCCGCGAGCATTTTTCCATCGCTCTCGTTGTGCCATCGCGCGACTGACTCGGCTTCATCAGGATTGTTCGCAATCACTGTCGACACGATCGGAATATGCTCCTCATAAATCTCGTAGTGAGAAGCCCCCGCATTCGTCGGCGCGATGATCATCTTTACTTGGGATTCCACCAAACTGTAGTGATGCAGCAGCCTGTCATTCCCCGACAGCACGACGATGGCCTTGTGGAGCACAAAGTCCGCATTGGTCACGGCCTGCTGATCTTCGGCATCGCAGGCCACCTTCAGGTCGCGCAGCGCCAAGGTCAGCGTCGCAGCCCCCGCCGCATCGCACTTCTCCGCCGCCAGGCGCCCCGCCAATCCTTCCAGGCTGCCGCGCAGCGTATAGAGCTCCCACACGTCGTGACTCGACAGCGTGGCGACCTGCCAGCCCGTATAGGGCGTCTGCTCCACCAACCCTTCGGAGACCAGCCGCTGCAAGGCCGCCCGGACGGTGCCGCGCGACAGCCCGAGCTGCTCCGACAGCTGCACCTCGGTCAGACGGGTGCCGGACTTGGCGGCCCCGCTGATGATCTGCTCACGCAGCGCATCGGCGGCGTGGAGATCCAGGCTCTTCTTCTGCACGATCGGCAGCTTGGCGGTCATGAATCGGTCCTTGATGTCCAGACTCGTCATCAATAGTCCGGTACCGCAACGACCGCTTCAACTTCCACGCGATAGCCGGGCTCCGCCAGCCCTGACACGATCACCAGCGTCGACGATGCCGTCACATCGGGGATCGCGCGATTCCGGATCCGGCGATACACCGCGACATCCTTCGCATCGGTCAGATAGGCGGTGGTCTTGACGATCTGATCCGGGGTCGATCCCGCCGCGCGGATCAGCAGCAGCAGGTTGCGCCAGCTGTGCTCGACCTGCTCCTCGATGGTCTCGGCCAGCCGCCCGTCGGGCATGGTGCCGACCTGGCCCGAAGTGACGAGAAGCCTGCAGTTCCCCGGGACGATGGTGGATTCGGAGAATTGCGTGGTCGGCGCCGGGCGGCCGGGATGGTTCAATCGGGTCAGCACGAGGCCGGCTCCTGCAAGGTGTTCGGTTGGGGTCGACATCGTCACCAGCCCAGTCGTTCGAGTGTGGCAGGCACCTGCGAGAGATCGGGCAGCACGGCATCGGGCGCGTAGTCGGCCGGTGCCTTGCGGCCGGTGCCGCGGTCGATCCAGATGCAGCGGAAGCCGATGTCGCGCGCGGCGGTCAGGTCGAGGGTCGGCGAGGCGCAGATGTGGACGACGCTGCCGGCATCGCTGCCGATCGCCCGATAGGCGTGGCCGAAGATGTCGGGCGACGGCTTGTAGGCCTTGGCCTGCTCCGCCGTGACAACGCGATCGATCGTCCCGCCGAGCTGGGCGACATTGCCGGCGATGACGGAATCCTCGGCGTTGGAAATGATGCAGAGCCGGTAGCCGCTCCGCTTCAGCGCCTGCAGGGTTCCGACGACCTCCGGGAAGGGCGGCATAGACGAGATGCGGCCGAGCAGGATGTCGAGGTCCGAAGGATCGGTCGGCACGTCGAATTCGGCCATGGCGCCGGCTAGGCTCTCCGCCGCGATCTGGCGGAGCCGCTTGAACGGAACCGACTGCTCCAGCGTGTGCTCACGCCGGTCGTAGGTGGCCAGGAGGTCCGCGGCGGACACATCGGTCCGGTTGCGGCGGCGCAGGATCTCCGCAATCGCCGAGAGCAGGCCCTCATCCCACTGGATCAGGGTGCCGTAGCAATCGAATGTGAGCCAGGCAGGCTTCGTCCCGGAATGGGCCATCCTCTCCTCCCTCCTCAAAATCGCGGCATGACCGCGCCTTCGGACGCGGGCGCGACGTGTTCGGCATAGAATTTCAGATATCCGCGGGCCACGCGCGGCTGCGGCGGCACATACGCCTGCCACCGGCGGGCGATCTCGTCCGACGAGACCAGCAGGTCCAGCTTCCGGTTCTGGAGGTCGATCCGGATCTCGTCGCCGTCGGCCACGATCGCGATCGGTCCGCCGCGGGCGGCCTCTGGCGTCACATAGCCGACGGCCGGCCCATGCGTGGCACCGGAGAAGCGGCCATCCGTCACCAGCGCACAGCTGTCGCCGAGGCCCGCCCCCATCAGCGCCGATGTGGCGCCGAGCATCTCTCGCATGCCAGGGCCACCCTTGGTGCCTTCGTTGCGGATCACGACGCAGGTGCCGGCCGTGATCTGCCCCTGGCGCAGCGCGTCGATCGCATCCTCTTCATTTTCGAAGGTCCGGGCGCGCAGCGCGCACGACCACATCGCCTTGGTCACCCCCGATGCCTTGACCACGGCACCGCCGGGGGCCAGGGAGCCGCGGAGGATGAACAGGGATCCTTCCGGCTCGATCGGGTCGTCATGGCTGCGGATGATCTCGGTGTCGGTGATCGCGACGGCGGCCACGATCTCGCCGGTCGTCTGTCCGGAGACGCTGAGCGCCTGGCCGTCGACCAGGGGTCCCAGGGCCTTGAGGACAGAGGGCACGCCGCCAGCCTCATGCAGCTCCGTGACGCCCCAGGGGCCGGACGGGGCCAGCTTCACCAGCGTCGGCGTCTCGCGCGACAGCGCGTCCCAGGTGTCGAAGCTGACATCGACCCCGGCTTCCTTCCCCATCGCGATGAAGTGCAGCACCATGTTGGTGGAGCCCCCGACCGCAAGCCCTGCGCGCATGGCATTCTGGAATGCGGCGGGGGTCAGGATATCCGACGGCCGGATGTTGTCGCGCACCAGATCCATGATCCGGCGCCCGGTGTATTTCGCCGCGCGCAGCTGCTGGTTGCTGCCGGCCGGCATGGTGCCGCTGCCCGGCAGCGCCAGACCCAGGGCCTCGGTGTAGATGCCCGATGTGTTCCCCGACGTCGCCGTGTCGCAGGCCCCGGCGGACGGGAAATGGGCATCTTCCAGGCCCTTCAGATCCTCGGCGGAGATCTCGCCCCGGATATGCTCGCCCACCGCGTCGTAGACGGTTTCGAGGAACACCTTCCGGCCGCGATACCGGCCGACCGGCGTGGGGCCGCCATAGATCATGATCGCCGGGACGTTGAGGCGCGCCGCCGCCATGACCATGCCGGGCATGACCTTGTCGCCGGACCCGACAGGACCATGCCGTCGAAGCGGTGACCCTCGATCATCAGTTCGATCATGTCGGCCACCACGTCGCGGCTCGGCAGGACATAGCGCATGCCGACGGAAGCGAAGGTCTCGCTGTCGGTGACGTGGAAGGTGTTGAACTCGCAGGGGGTCCCGCCGCCCATCCGGATGCCGGCTTTGACGGCATCGGCCACCTGGCGGAGATGGACGTTCTCGGGTGAGAAATCCTGGTAGGTGTTCACCACCGCGATCATCGGCTGGTGGAACTCCTCGTCGATCAGCCCTGCGCCCTTGGCCCAGGCGCGCTGCAGCGACCGCTCGATACCGGTGAATTGTTTCGCGCTGCGAAGGGTGGAATCCGGGGTGCGCTTGTCGTTTGTCATTTTTGCACTCGCTCAGGCAGTCCGATGGTGTCTTGGTAGATTGTTAGGGAATGATTGTCAACAATCATTCATCCTGATATTCGTCACCGAAACCAGGAGGCATAGATGGATCGCGCAACCGAAACCGACGCCCAGCGCTACCGCCAGATCGCGGCGAGCCTGACCCTGCCCTCGCGGGCCTATATCGACGGCCGGTTCGTCGATGCCGCAGCACCCAATCGCTGCCCGATCCTGAATCCGGCGACCGCAGAGGCCTTCGCCACCGTGGATTTCTGCGGCGCGGCGGATATCGACCTGGCCGTCAGCAGCGCCCGCAAGGCCTTCGAGTCCGGCGTCTGGTCGCGCGCGGCGCCGGAACGCCGGAAGGAGGTGCTGCTGGCGCTCAGGCGGCTCGTCCGCGAGCATTCCGTCGAGCTGGCGGTGATGGAATCGCTGGACAGCGGCAAGGCGATCAAGGACTGCCTGCACGAGATCGGCACCGAGGTCCCGGCCTT
>NZ_JBYRFX010000003.1:0-12795 GCF_057815775.1 Inquilinus sp. | reverse complement strand
CTCCCGCGGGGGGAGGGGGAGAGTGGAAAGGAGGCCCGCCATGACCGATGCCGCCATCGCCACGCCGCCACCCGACACCCGCATCGACCTCCGACGGGAATTCGCCAGGCCCAGATCGACGAGGTGCTGGAGCGGCTCGACCGCGAGCTGGTCGGGCTGGTGCCGGTGAAGACCCGGATCCGCGAGATCGCGGCGCTGCTGCTGGTGGAAAAGGTGCGGCGCCGCCTGCGCCTCGCTGCCGAGGCGCCGACCCTGCATATGAGCTTCACCGGCAACCCCGGCACCGGCAAGACCACGGTCGCCCTCAGGATGGCCGACATCCTGCACCGGCTGGGCTATGTCCGCCGCGGCCACCTGGTCTCGGTCACCCGCGACGACCTGGTCGGCCAGTACATCGGCCACACCGCGCCGAAGACCAAGGAGATCCTGAAGCGGGCGATGGGCGGCGTGCTGTTCATCGACGAGGCCTATTACCTCTACCGTCCCGAGAACGAGCGCGATTACGGCCAGGAGGCGATCGAGATCCTGCTGCAGGTGATGGAGAATCAGCGCGAGGATCTGGTGGTGATCGTCGCCGGCTATGGCGACCGGATGGAGAAATTCTTCACCAGCAATCCCGGCTTCCGCTCGCGCATCGCCCATCACGTCGAATTCCCCGATTTCAGCGAGGCGGAGCTGATCGCGATCGGCGAGGCCATGCTGGAACGGCAGAACTACCGCTTCAGCGCCGACGCCCAGGCCGCCTTCCGCGATTATGTCGCCCGCCGCATCCGCCTGCCCCACTTCGCCAACGGCCGGTCGATCCGCAACGCGCTTGACCGCGCCCGGCTGCGCCAGGCCAACCGGCTGGTGCGCGAGATGCCGCCGGATTTGACGGTCGAGGATTTCGTCACCTTGGCCGAGGCCGACATCCGCGCCAGCCGGGTGTTCGCCGCCGAGCCGGAGACCGCGCCATGACCGCACCGCTGGTGATCGCCCCCTCGATCTTGTCCGCCGATTTCGCCAAGCTGGGCGAGGAGGTCCGCGCCGTGGTCGAGGCCGGCGCCGACTGGATCCACATCGATGTGATGGACGGGCATTTCGTGCCCAACCTGACCATCGGGCCGGATGTGACCAAGGCGCTGCGGCCGCACAGCGACCGGGTGTTCGACGTGCATCTGATGATCGCCCCGGCGGATCCCTATCTCGACGCCTTCGCCGCGGCCGGTGCCGATGTCATCACCGTACATGCCGAGGCCGGGCCGCATCTCGACCGGTCGCTGCAGCACATCCGCGCCCTGGGCAAGCAGGCCGGCGTGGCGCTGTGCCCGGCGACGCATGAGGACGCCCTGGCCCATGTGCTCGACCGGGTCGATCTTATCCTGGTGATGACGGTCAATCCCGGCTTCGGCGGCCAGGCCTTCATCCCGGCCATGGCCGAAAAGATCCGCCGAATCCGCGCCCTGATCGGCGACCGGCCGATCCGGCTGGAGGTCGATGGCGGGGTCACGCCGGAGACGGCGGCGATCGTCGCCGAAGCCGGGGCCGACACGCTGGTCGCCGGCTCCGCCGTGTTCCGCGGCGGCCCGGCCGCCTATGCCGGCAACATCACCGCCATCCGCCGCGGCGCCGCGCGGGCCTAAACGCCGGTCGTGCGGGACCCGCTCTTTCGTGCCAAAGAACTCAGGTCGGAGGAATCATATATTCCACCGTCATTTCGTAATATCCGGCCGTTGCTTCTCTTTCCGAATAAGGTTTATTGTCCTGGCAACCGGCAGTCACCAAGTCTGTCGGCTGCATATCATATTATTCATAGACTGAATTTACGGATTATTTGATTTGTTTTGATCGAAAGGATTCTCGAGATGGCAAGCTATACCGATACGCAGATCATGATGACCCTGGCAGCCTTCACGGCCGATGGCGCCGCCGCGCGGCCTTCGGGTGAAACAGTGGCGGAACAGACCACCCGGATCAGCAACGGCATCACCACCCAGCTGGCGCTGACTGACCTGGCCACGTCGGGCGACTGGACGCTGACCTGGGTCGGGCTGACGCAAAGCGGCGCCAACCTGGCCTATCTCGCCCAGGGTCCGAACGACAGCGACGGCAACTCCGCCTATGCCCTGATCCTGCGCGGCACCGTCATGGGCAACCCGATCGACACGACGCAGGACATGCAGGTCGGGCTATGGCTGCCCTTTGCCGCCGGAGGGACGCCGAGCAGCGGGTCGCCCGGCAACATCTCCCAGGGCGCGATGGCGGCATTCACCGACATCGTCATGGGCACCGACCTGCTGGCACAGATCGAAAGCGCCGCGCCCTCCACCCTCTATGTCGTCGGCCACAGCCTGGGCGGGGCAATGGCCACCACGGTGGCGCTGTTCCTGCAACAGCTGGTCTCGGCCGGTACCTTGAGCATCACCAGCATCCTGCCCTACACTTTCGCCGCCCCGACCGCCGGCGACGCCACCTTCGCCAGCTGGTTCGACAGCCAGTTCCCCGGCGCCGTCTGCACCTACAACAAATACGATCTGGTGCCGACCGCCTGGGCGACGCTGGCCTCCCTCCCCGGAGGGTTCATCACCCATCCCTTCTATCCCGGATCGAGCAGCAATCCGGCCGGGCCGGGACCCACCGCCGAACCGCTGAACGAGGTGGGCATCCTGATCGACACCGTGGCGAAGCAGACGAACGGCAACACCTATGTCCAGCCGACCCAGCAGGCGGCACTGAATGGCGGGTCGTCACCGCTGTTCCTGACCCCTTACCCCGCGGCGGCGGCGTCATCGATCCAGCAGTTCGAGCTGCAGGTCGCCTTCCAGCATAACGGCAACACCTATCTGACGCTGCTGGACGCCCCGACCATCCCATCCTCCGTCCCGGCCGTCGCCTCGGTCAGCCCGATCAGCGGGTCCACCGCCGGCGGCACATCGGTGACGATCACGCCGCCCTCCGGTGGGAGTTTCACCGCCGATTGCGTGGTCGATTTCGGCGTCGCCCCGGCGGCTTCACAGATCGTTGCCGACGACGGATCCAGCATCACCGCGGTGTCGCCCGCCGGCTATGGCACGGTCGATATCCGGGTCACCAACATGTACGGAACCTCGGCAGCGGTGCCCGTCACGCCGAACCTGAGCGGCGAAAACTACAGCGACCAGTACACCTTCACCGCCTCCTGACCGACCTTCGGACAATATGGCCGGGTTCGGGGTGCCGGGCCCGGTCGTTCCCGTCTATCGTTGGGACTTACCCATGATGAGACAGGGGCGGAACGATGAGAGCAGCCTTGGCCCGCGCGGTGGTGTTCGATCTCGATGGCACGCTGGTCGACAGTGTCGCCGACGTCGCCGCCGCCCTGGCCCCGGTCATGCGTGAGGCCGGGCTCGACCCGCTGTCCGAGGCCGAGGTGCGCAGCCTGATGGGCCATGGCGCGCCCGGGCTGCTGCGTGGCGCCCTGGGCCTGCGTGTCGGTGATCCGGAGATGGCCGGCGGGATGACCCGGCAGTTCCTCGACCGCTATGCCGAGGCGCCGGCGGTGCGCACCACCGCCTATCCCGGCGCGGTCGATGCCGTCGCCGCGCTGGCGGCGGCCGGGATTGCCGTCGGAATCTGCACCAACAAGGCCGAGGCCATGGCCCGGGCGGTGCTGGAGGCGCTGGGCTTCGCGCCCCATGTCGGCGTGCTGGTCGGCGGCGACAGCGGCCATGGCATGAAGCCCGACCCAACCCCCCTCCTGGCCTGCATCGCCGGCCTCGGCGCGACACCCGGCGACACTGCCTATATCGGCGACCATGCCGTCGACGTCGCCACGGCGCGGGCGGCCGGCGTCCGGGTGCTGGTCGTGCCCTTCGGCTACGGCGACGCGTCGACCCTGGCGGCCGACGGACTGGTGTCGGCTTTCGCCGGGCTGCCCGCCCTGCTCGGCGTGGCCCCGAAAGCGGCTGCCGCAGGACGATGACGGGACTGGCGGCATGACGCTCAAGGCGATCCTGTTCGATGTCGACGGCACGCTGGCCGAGACCGAAGATGCGCACCGGGGGGCGTTCAACACCGCCTTCCAGGGCGCCGGCCTGGACTGGCACTGGGATCGCGATCTCTATCGCGAGTTGCTGGTCGTCACCGGCGGTAAGGAGCGGATCGGCCACTACCTCTCCCGCCTGGCGGACCCGCCGCCCTGCGATGTCGCGGCCCTGCATCGCGCCAAGACCGAGCGTTACACGGCGTTGGTGTCCACCGGCGGCGTCGGGCTGCGCCCCGGCGTCACTCGCCTGCTGTCCGAGGCGCACCGGCGAGGCGTGCGCCTGGCCATCGCCACCACGACCACGCCGGCAAATGTGACGGCGCTGCTGGCGGCGACGCTAGGTCCGGACGGGATGTCACTGTTCGAGGTGATGGTGGCCGGCGATGCCGTGCCGCGCAAGAAGCCGGCCCCGGATGTCTATCGCGCGGTGCTGGAAGCGCTCGGCCTGCCCTCATCCGGCTGCATTGCGATCGAGGATTCCCGCGCCGGCGTCCTGTCGGCGCGCCGGGCCGGGCTGCCGGTGCTGGCCACGCCGAGCCTCTACACCCGCGACGACGATCTGCGCCATGCCTTGGCGGTGCTGTCCAACCTGGGCGAGCCGGGCACGCCCTATCTCCATCTCGGCGGCGCGGGCGCCGGCGAGAGCGTGGTGACGGTGGAATCCTTGGGACGATGGGTGGCGGGGGATGAGGGAATGTCGGGCTCGCGAGAGCGAACCCGACTTACGATCGGATGAGTCGAGTGGGTTGGTCTGGCTCTCGCGAACCCGACAGAGCCGCCCAAATTCCCGATCTCTTCCTGGCGCTACTTCCCGATCTCTTCCTGGATCGTCCGCGACAGGGCGAACAGCCGGCGCTCCAGCACGAAGGGCTGGTCGCAGATCGCCGGCAGCAGCCGTTCGCGGTCGTCGAACACGCGCTGGTCCCAGGACAGCTGGAATTCCAGCTCCTGCCGCTGGCGCGCCACCGCCGGATCGGTCGAGGCCGGGTCGACCCCGTCCAGGGTCTGGGTGCTGGCCTCGATCCGCTTGGCCAGGGCCTCCTGGCGGCTGTTGAAGCGGCGGATGCCGCGGATGATGCTGCCGCGCTCGGTGTTGATCGTCTCGAACACCCCGGCGAACAGCTCGGTCAGGGCGGCCTTGCGGTCGCCTTCATAGCCAACGGCGAAACGGTGGACCTCGGTGGTCGCCTGGTCGACGGGGACGCGGCGCGGCGCCACCCGCTCGACCAGCGCTGCGATCACCGCATCGTCGCGCCAGGCCGGCCCGCCCGCGGTCGGGTCGTCGCCCGGCCACATCGCGCCGATCGACAGCTCCGGCTGTAGCACCTGGACGCAGGGCCAGTCGTCCTTCGGCGCGTCCTGCGCCCAGGCCGGGACCGCGGCGAGGGACGCAAGCGCCAGGAGCGTGGGGAGAAGCCGTGCGGAACCGGTCATGACGCGGGCCTCCTTCAGCCGCCGCCCGGACCGCGGACGCGGGCGACAAGGCCGCGCGCCGGGTCATAGGCCAGGATCGCCCCGCCGAGGAACACGACGGCGAAGCCGAGGACGAACAGGAACGATTGGATGTCGAGCTGGCCGTAGAGCATGAAGCGGGTCAGCTCGACGGCGTAGGTGAACGGATTGAAGCCGCAGACATCGCGCAGCAGCGGGCTCGCCTCGTCCACCTTCCACAAGGGGTAGAGGGCCGAGGAGGCGAAGAACATCGGGAAGATCACGAAGTTCATCACCCCGGCGAAGTTCTCGAGCTGGCGGATCGCCGAGGACAGCAGCAGGCCGAGCGCGCCCAGCATCAGGCCGGACAGGACCAGGGCCGGCAGCACGGTGATGTAGCCGAGCGGCGGCGGTTCGATGCCCCAGAACCGGGCGATCAGCAGGAAGACATAGACCTGCGGCAGCGACAGCAGCGTGCCGGCCAGCAGCCGCGCCGACAGCAGGTACCAGCGTGGCATCGGGCTGGTCAGCAACACCCGCATGCTGCCCATTTCGCGGTCGTAGACCATCGATAGCGAGCTCTGCATCCCGTTGAACAGCTGGATCATCGCGATCAGGCCGGGGACGATGTATTCGTCGTACAGGATGTAGGTGTCGTAGGGTGGGATGATCGACACGCCGAGCACCGAGCGGAAGCCGGCGGCGAAGATGAACAGCCAGACCAGCGGCCGCACCAGCGCCGAGATGAACCGGGTGCGCTGGTGCACGAAGCGCAGCGCCTCGCGCCACAGGATGCCCAGCAGGCAGCGCCAGGCGCCGCCCAGGGTGATGGTGCCGAGGGCGGAGTCGGGGGCCGCGCTCATGCCGCCTCCGTCAACTGGCGGAAGGCGTCCTGCAGACCGCCGGCGCCGAGGTCGGAGATGATGGACGCAGCCGGGCCCTGCCGCAGGACCTGGCCGCGATGCAGGATGATGGTCGGGTCGCCGGCCTCGACCTCGTCGATCAGATGGGTGGCCCACAGCACGGTCAGGCCGCGGTCGCGCACCAGGCCGCGGACATCGGCCAGGATCGCCGCCCGGCTGCGGATGTCGAGCCCGACCGTCGCCTCGTCGCACAGCAGCAGCCGCGGCTCGTGCAGCAGGGCGCGCGCGATCTCGATCCGCCGCATCTCGCCACCGGAAAAGCTGCGGATCTTGCGGTCGGCCTCCTTGGCCAGCCCGACCCGATCCAGCTCCGCCGCGATGCGCGACCGGGCAACCGATCCGGGCATGCCGTGCAGGGCGGCGTGGTAGCGCAGGTTCTGCCGGGCCGACAGGTCCGGGTCGAGCGCGCGCTGCTGGAACACCACGCCCATCAGCGCCAGCGCCCGGCCGGGCTCCGCCCCCAGGTCGCGGCCGAACACCCGGATGGTGCCCGACTGCGCGCCGTAGAGGCGGGTGATCAGCGAGAACAGCGTGGTCTTGCCGGCCCCGTTCTGGCCCAGCAGCACGGTGAACCGCCCTGCCGGCACGGCGATCTCGATATCCGCCAGGATCGCGCGCCCGCCGATCCGGTGCGACAGCCCGGTGACGGTCAGGGCCGCCTCCGCCGCATCGGTCGGGGGGTACTGCACGATCATGTCCGACCTGCCGTCATCAATGGATCGCCACGCCCCAGGGCAGTTCGCCGACCGTGATCGACTTCACCACCTTGCGGTCGGCCACGTCGATCACCGAGATGTCGTTCGAGGCGCCGTTGACCGACACCACGTATTTGCCGTCGGGCGTGAAGTCGAGGTGCCAGACCCGCTGGCCGACCAGCAGATAGTCCGTCACCTCGTAGGTCGCCGTGTCCACCACCGCGACCCGGTTGGCCGGGCCGAGCGCGACGAAGGCGGTCTTGCCGTCCTTGGTGATGGCGACGCCGACGGCCTGGATCGTCTCCTTGCGCACGCCCTGCACCGCGAAGCTGATCTTCTTCACCACCTTGCGCGTGGCGGTGTCGATCACGCTGACCGTGCCGCCGATTTCGGACGACACCCAGACCTGCTTGCCGTCGGGGGTGAATTCGGCGAAGCGCGGCCGGCTGTCGACCAGGACATTGTCGGTCAGCTGCAGCGTATCGGTGTCGATGAAATGCGCCATGTTGGTGGTTTCGGAGGTGCTGACCAGGGTCTTGCCATCCGGGCTGACGCCCATCCCCTCCGGCTCGACCCCCACCGGCACCTCGGTCTCGACCACCTTCTTGTCGAGGTCCAGCACGGTGACCATGCTGTCATCCTCATTGGCGACGTAGAGCCGCTTGTCGTCGGGCGACAGCACGAACAGCTCCGGGTCGGCGCCGCTGGGCAGGGTGTCGATCACCTTGCGCGTCGCGGTGTCGATCACTTCGACATGGTCGGCGTCGCTGGTGCAGACGTAGAGGCGGCTGCCGTCCTTGCTGATGGTGATGCCGCGCGGCCGCTCCCCGACCGGGATGGTCGCCACCTCCTTCATCTGGTCGAGATCGACCACGCTGACGGTGTTGCCCTTCTCGTTCGAGACATAGGCGGTGAAGGCCTGGGCCGGCCCGAAGGCCAGCATCGGCACTGCGGCCACCGCCAAGAGCACGAGCCTGTTCATGCACGGGCCTCCTAGGGATCGGGGTTCAGCCGACACGACGATTCCGGCTCATCATAGCCGAGCGTGTCGAGCGGCGTGCGCTGGTGCAGGAACCCGTCCTGCGGCGAGACCGAGACCAGCATCAGCGGCGACGCCAGCAGCATCGGCTGGCGCATCTGCTGGTCCCAGGTCCGGAAGGTCAGGGGCACGCCCTTGAAGGCGCCGAGCTGGAAATTGTCGGAGACGAGATAGGAGCGGATCGTGGCCGGGTCGACCGTGCCGGTGCGGGTCACCGCCTCGCCCACCGAGCGCACCGCCGCCCAGGCGGCGTAGTCGCGCTCCAGCATCCAGCGGCCGGCGGCCTTCTGGAAGCGGCGCTGCAGCTGGGTGCCGCCCCATTGCTCCTGGCTGCGGTGCCAGGCGGTCGGCACCAGCCCCTGGGTGCCGGCCACCGGCCGCGCATCCCAGGTGCGGTACGGCAGGTATTCGCCGAACACCTCGTTCTCGTCCGCGACGATCAGCACGTCGTAATCCGGCAGGCGCTGGGTCAGCTGGATCATCTGCTGCTGCACCTGCTGTTCGCCGGTGTCGGAGCGACGGGACCCCGCCTTGAACTCGTAGCTGCGCTCCTCGACGATCTGGGCGCCGAAGCGCTTGGCCGACCGGCGGATCGCGTCGGCGAAGGCCTTGTCGCCATCCTGGGTGCCGGAGACCAGCACCCAGCGCGTCCAGCGCTTGAACGCCAGGTACTGCGCCAGCGCATCGGCCTTCATCGCCCGGTTGGGGATGGTGTGGAACACATTGGCCCGGCAGTCGCTGACGCGCAGGCGGTCATCCTCGGCCCGGGCGTTGAAGATCACCGCGTCCTTCAGCTCGGGCTGGTCGGCCAGTTGCAGCAGCCGGTCGGCCGGCAGGTCGGCGACGATCAGGTGGATGCCCTTGCCCACCATCGCCGCGGCGGCGCCGGCCAGGTCGCCGCCGGCCGGGATGATGCTTTCGTCCAGCGTATAGTCATGGCCGAGGAAGCGGCCGGTGGTCTGGTCGTCGACGATGGCCAGGCGGGCGCCGGCCACGCCCTTGTCCTTCGCCACCGGTTCGACCAGCGACAGCGGCTCGGGCTCGGGGATCGCCTCGCCGAGATAGCCGATGGTCACCGACAGCTTGGCCGGCGCCTGTTGCGCCGCGGCCGGGAGGGCCAGCAGCGCCGCGGCGAGGCCAAGCGCCGGAAGCAGGCGGCGCATCATGGCGTCCCGCCCGCCTCCTTGAGATAGGCGATGACGGCGAGCCGGTCCTCTTCCTTCGGCAGGCCGGGGAAGATCATCTTGGTGCCGGGGACCAGCGCGCGGGGCCCGGAGAGGTACTTGTCCAGCGTCGCCTCGTCCCAGGTCAGGTGGGCGTTCTTCATCGCATCGGAATAGTTGAAGCCCTCGATCGAGCCCGAGGGGCGCCCGACCAGGCCATGCAGCGACGGGCCGACCTTGTTGGTGCCGGCCTCGATCGAATGGCAGGCCTGGCAGCGGGTGAAGATCTGCTTGCCTTTCGCGGCATCCGCATCCTGGGCCTGGGCCGCCATCGGCAGGGCAAGCGCGGCGGTTGCCGCGACCAAGAGAGCCGCAATACCTTGCATCTCGGACGTCCTCCACCTGGGCCGGCGCCGCCGGCGTTCCGCTGCAGCGCCGGGCCGGGTCTGACCTGCCCGTGTTCGCCGCGCCCTGCCCCGCCCTGCCGGCGGGATTTGCCCCAGACTGTATGAACCGGATTCCGTGCCGACAAGGCGAGAAGATGGAACTGAGACCAAAGTCCAATTCAGCGCCAACGCGAAAGCGCGGCCTGATGGGGCGGACATTTCGGGAGAATTCGATTGCGGCTGTTCGGACCGGCGCAAGATCCGGATCGGCGCGAGATCTTGGACGACTGGCCGACCCTGCGCCGGCGCCGGATCGGCTGCGTCCTGGCGCTGGCGCTCCTGGCGCCTGCCCAGGTCGCTTCGGCCCAGATCACCTTGGCTGTGGACAGCAGCCCGCTGCCGGTGACCGAGATCGCGCCCGGCATCTTCGTCTTCCATGGCGCGCATGAGGAGGCGACGGCCGGCAATCTCGGCGCCATCGCCAATGTGAGCTTCGTCATCGGCGGCCAGGCGGTCGCCGTGATCGACACCGGCGGCAGCGCGGCCGAGGGCCGGCGGCTGCTGGCGGCGGTGCGGCAGCGGACGGCGCTGCCGGTCCGCTATGTCATCGACACCCATTTCCACCCCGACCATGTGCTGGGCAACGCCGCCTTTGCCGGGCCGGACACCACCATCGTCGGCCATGCCAACCTGCCGCGCGGCCTCGACGCCCGGGCCGACACTTATCTGCAGGGCCTCAAGGATGCGCTGGGCGATGCGGCCGCCGGCACCACGATCGTCGACCCGACGCTGCTGGTGCACGACCGGATGACGCTGGACCTCGGCGGCCGGACGCTGGAGCTGCAGGCCTGGCCGCCGGCGCACACCGATGCCGACCTCACGGTGTTCGACCCGTCGACCGGCACGCTCTTCGCCGGCGACCTGGTGTTCCTGGAGCGGATCCCGGCGATCGACGGGTCGCTGCGCGGCTGGCTGGCGGCGATCGATGGGCTGCGCCACCTGGCCGGCATCCAGCGCGTCGTGCCGGGCCATGGCCCGGTCTCGGCGCCCTGGCCGGCTGCGCTGGACGATGAACAGCGCTATCTTGGCCTGATCCTGACCGAGACCCGCGCGGCGCTGGCCGCCGGGCGCAGCCTCGACCAGGCGGTGGCCACGGTCGGCCGGTCCGAACGCGGCCACTGGCTGCTGTTCGACGATTACAACGACCGCAACGTCGCCACCGCCTATACCGAACTGGAATGGGAATAGGCGCAGACGGTAAGGGAGGAGACCATGCTGAAGCACGCCGCGGCCCTGGCCCTGATCGCCCTGGCAGCGCTGACCGGGCCCGTCCTGACCGGAACTGCCCGGGCGGCCGACGACGATGTCTGGCCCGACCTGAAGACCGCGATCTTCGGCGACAAGGCGATCGCCGACGGCTCCGGCTTCATGCAGGTCGAGGCGCCGCAGCGCGCCTATGATGCGGCGATCGTGCCGGTGACCATCCACTTCGACCCGGCGCATATCCCGGCGGGCAAGATCCGGACGATCACCCTGGTGATCGACAAGAACCCGGCCCCGGTTGCTGCGGTGTTCCACCTCGATGCCGGCATCGCCGACCCGACCATCGGCACGCGGGTGCGGGTGAACGAATACACCAGCATCCACGCCGTGGCCGAGACGACGGATGGCGGGCTGTTCGTCGCCACCGCCTTCGTCAAGGCCGCCGGCGGCTGTTCCGCCCCCGCCACCAAGTCGCCGGATGAGGCCGAGGCCCATCTCGGCGAGATGCGGACGAAGAACCTGGAGGCGGCGCAGATCGGCGAGCCGAGCCGGGTCGATCTGCTGATCCGGCACCCGAACTACTCCGGCATGCAGATGGACCAGATCAAGCGCACCTACGTCCCGGCGAAGTTCATCGAGTCGATCGAGGTGCGCTACGGCGACACTGCGGTGCTGCAGGTCGAAGGCAACATCTCGCTGAGCGAGAACCCGATGATCGAGTTCAGCTTCCTGCCCTCCGGTCCCGGGCAGCTGACGGCGACGGCCAAGGATTCCGACGGCCTGGTCTTCAGCGGCGCCTGGCCGCTGCCGGCCGCGATGTGAGGCGGGATGAGTTCGCGAAACGACCTTTCGGGACTGCGCTTGCATGAGTCGGCGGGCGGTGGTTGCGAGAACCGGCGCGCAGCGGACATCGTCGTCCGTGAGCCCCGGAAGCGCAGCAACCGTCGTCAGACGGCCATGCCAGTAGCGGTCCCGGAAGGGCGTTCAGAAACAGCGGAAATCGGCTTCGATCTGGGCCAGGCGCAAGGTATCGACCATGGCCTTCAGCACCGTCATCTCGCGGAAGATGCCGGCCTGGTCGCCGGTGGCGAACTGCATGCGCAGGACCGTCTCGGCCTTCTCGTAATCCTGGTACGGCATGATCGAGGACACCGCGTCGATGCTGCAGGAGCAGCGCGTCAGCATGTCCTGGGTCTCGCCGTTGCTGGCCATGCAGCCGATCACGTAGTCGGCCACCACAGGGGTCGGATAGTCGTTCGCCCGCGCCGGGCCTGGCATGGCGAGGAAGGCCGGGGCAAGCAGGGCGAGAACGGCGCAGCCCTTCATGGTGGAGGCTCCGAATTCGCGACGGGCCCTCAACAGATCAAAGGGGCGATGGCCGGTCAATCGCTCCCAAAGTACAAAGTCCGGCCCCGATGACCGGCGTCGTTCCGGCGGCGCTGGTCGCCAGTCTTCTTGCCACCGTCTCCGGCTACACCGGCTATGCCGTGCCGCCCCAGCCGCCGGTCGTCACCATCGTGCCGCACGTGGCGCTGGAGGCGATGGCCTGCACCCATCCCTGCGCCGTTCTGGGCTTTGCCGAGCCGGACGGCACGATCGCCCTGGACGAGTCGCTGCACATCGGCGCCGATCCGGCCGACACCAGCATCCTGGTGCATGAGCTGACCCATTTCCTGCAGCGCGCCGCCGCCCATGGCGCCCCGGCGGTGGATTGCGCCGCCTGGCTGGAGCGCGAGCGCGAGGCCTATGACGTGCAGTACCGCTGGCTGCGCGACACCGCGCCGACCATCCGGGAATTCTCGCTCCGCCTCGCCCATCTCGGCACCCATCCCATGATCCCGCCCTGCCGGCCGGGCGAAGCACCCCGGCAGGACATGTCGGACATGGCTCCA
>NZ_JBYRFX010000002.1:0-2913 GCF_057815775.1 Inquilinus sp. | reverse complement strand
TGCGCGCGTCGGCGCGCGAAGAGTCCCTGTCCTCCCCCGCGTCCGGACCGGCGCGCCACACTTTGTCGTCAGCTCAGGCGGAGAAAAACCCCTCCCCCTACCCCCCTCCCGCGAGGGGCGGGGGGACTCAGAAAGAGGGCGCGGAAGGGTTGCGCCAGCGCGCCTGGGACGCCGCTTCCACCGTGGTCGACCCGGAGATCTCGGTGCTGACCATCGCCGATCTCGGCATCCTGCGCGACGTCGTCCTCCGCGACGGCCGGGTCGAGGTGGCGATCACCCCGACCTATTCCGGCTGCCCGGCGATGAGCATGATCGGGCTGGAGATCGAGCTGGCGCTGGAGCAGGCGGGCATCGCCGGCGCCCGGGTGCACACCGTGCTGTCGCCGGCCTGGACCACCGCCTGGATGACGGCGGAGGGGCGGCGCAAGCTGGCCGAATACGGCGTCGTGCCACCACAGGAAGGTGGCGGCCGGCGCGCCCTGTTCGGAGAGGAGGCGGTGCCCTGCCCGCGCTGCGGATCGGTCCACACCGAGCGCCTGTCGGAGTTCGGATCGACCTCCTGCAAGGCGCTGTGGCGCTGCACCGACTGCCGCGAGCCGTTCGACTACTTCAAGTGCCACTAACGGCCGGGAGCCGCCGATGTCTACGCCGCGCTTCCACCGCCTGACCATCCGCGACCTCAAGCGCGAGACGGCCGATGCGGTCTCGATCGCCTTCGACGTGCCGGATGATCTCGATGCCGATTACCGCTTCGCCCCCGGCCAGTACCTGACCCTGCGCGCCACCATCGATGGCGAGGATCTGCGCCGGTCCTATTCGATCTGCTCCGGCCCCGACGATGCCGAGCTGCGGATCGCGGTGAAGCAGGTCGAGGGCGGCGTGTTCTCCGGCTGGGTCAACCGCACGCTGAAGCCCGGCGACGCCATCGAGGTGATGACCCCGACCGGCCGCTTCGGGGTGCCGCACACGCCCGAAACCGGGCGGATCCATGTCGGCTTCGCCGCCGGGTCGGGCATCACCCCGGTGCTGTCGATCCTGCGCGGCGTGCTGAGCCGCGAACCGGACAGCCGCTTCTTCCTGTTCTACGGCAACCGGTCGACCGAGGAGATCGTGTTCCGCGAGGCCCTGGAGGAGCTGAAGGACCGGTTCGTCGGCCGCCTCTCGGTGTTCCATGTGCTGTCGCAGGAGGAGCAGGACTTGGCCGTCCTCAACGGCCGGCTGGACGGCGACAAAGTGCGGCGGCTGCTGCGGTTGGTGGTGCCGGCCGAGGCCGTCGACCACATCTATCTCTGCGGCCCCGAGGGCGTGAGCCACGAGATCGAGGCCACCCTGGCGGAGATCGGCGTCGCGCCCGAGAAGGTGCATGTCGAACGCTTCGTCTCGGCGCTGGGCGGCCGGCCGCGGCCGAAGCCTGTGGCGCCACCCCCCGATATGCCCAGCCGGGTGGCTGCTCTGACCGTCGACGGCAAGCGCCGCGAGGTCCCGGTGGCCGAGGGCGAGAGCATCCTGGACGCGGCGCTGCGCGCCGGCATGGACCTGCCCTATGCCTGCAAGGGCGGCATGTGCTCGACCTGCCGCGCCCGGCTGGTCGAGGGCGAGGCCGAGATGGAGGTCAACTATTCGCTGGAGCCCTGGGAGCTCAAGGCCGGCTTCATCCTGACCTGCCAGGCCCACCCCAGGAGCGACCGGGTGGTGGTGGATTACGACCACGTTTGAGACTGCTGTTTGCGTTGCCTCTCCCGCCTGGCGGGAGAGGTCGGGCTCGCATCGCGAGACCGGGTGAGGGCTGGTCCCGGCCTCGACGAAGAACCCTCACCCGGAGCCGCTTCGCGTCTCCGACCTCTCCCGTAAACGGGAGAGGCAACGCGGAGAGCCTGTCTCGCCCTACCCCTTCGGCCGCTTGTCGATCACCCGCTTCGCCTTGCCGGCGGAGCGTTCGATCGACCCCGGGGCCTGGATCACCACCCGGGCCGAGATGCCGATCGTGTCCTTGATCCGCGCCGTCAGCCGCTCGGCATGATCGGCCAGGCCAGACCCGTCCCAGGCCTCCGCCCGCGCCTCGGCCAGCACCGTCATCTCGTCCAGCCGGCCGGGACGGCTCAGCTCGATGACGAAATGGCCGCCGCACCAGTCGCAGGCCAAGAGCGCCTCCTCGATCTGGGTCGGGAAGACGTTGACGCCGCGCAGGATGATCATGTCGTCGGAGCGGCCGGTGACCTTCTCCATCCGCCGCATGCCGGGCCGCGCCGTGCCGGGCAGCAGCCGGGTCAGGTCGCGGGTGCGGTAGCGGATGATCGGGAACGCCTCCTTGCTCAGCGAGGTGAAGACCAGCTCGCCCAGTTCGCCATCCGGCAGCACCGCGCCGGTGACCGGATCGATCACCTCCGGCAGGAAATGATCTTCCCAGATGTGCAGCCCGTCCTTGGTCTCGACGCATTCCTGGGCGACGCCGGGGCCGATCACCTCCGACAGGCCATAGATGTCGGTGGCATCAAGGGCGAATTCCTGTTCGATCTCCTGCCGCATGGCGTTGGTCCAGGGCTCGGCGCCGAAGATGCCGAAGCGCAGCGAGCTGTCGCGCGGGTTCAGCCCCTGGGCGCGGAAGCCGTCCAGGATCGCCAGCAGGTAGCTCGGCGTCACCATGATGATGTCGGGCCGGAAGTCGGTGATCAGCTGGACCTGGCGTTCGGTCATGCCGCCCGACATCGGCACCACGGTGCAGCCCAGCCGTTCCGCCCCGTAATGCGCGCCCAGGCCGCCGGTGAACAGGCCGTAGCCATAGGCGACATGCACCATCATGCCCGGCCGGCCGCCGGCGGCGCGGATCGACCGCGCCATCACCGTCGCCCACATGTCGAGATCGGCCTGGGTGTAGCCGACCACGATCGGCTTGCCGGTGGTGCCGGAGGAGCC
>NZ_JBYRFX010000001.1:0-15285 GCF_057815775.1 Inquilinus sp. | reverse complement strand
GGCGACGCCGAGGCCGAGGCCGACCAGCGTGCCGACCACGCCGATGACCGCGCCGGTCAGCAGGAAGATGCGCAGGATGGCGCCGCGCGAGGCGCCCATGGTGCGCAGGATGGCGATGTCCGCCCCCTTGTCCTTCACCAGCATGATCAGGCTGGAGATGATGTTGAACGCCGCCACCAGCACGATCATCGACAGGATCACGAAGATCACGTTGCGCTGGCCCTCGACGATGTCGAGAAAGCCGGACAGGGCCTGCCGCCAGTCGAAGAAGCGGAAGCCGCTGCCCGCCGCCTGCTGCAGCTGGGCACCGATCGCCGCGATATGGTCGGGGTCGCGCACCAGCACGTCGAGCCGGCTGACCCCATGGCCCATGTCGAGGAAGGCTTGCGCGGCTTCGAGCGGCATTGCCGCTACGCCAGAGTCGAATTCGTACAGGCCGGCGTCGAAGATGGCGACCACGGTGAAGGCCTTGGTCTTCGGCCCGGCCCCGCCCGGCCCCTGGGCCTGTCCCTCGGCCGGTGGCGGCCGCGGGGTCAGCAGGGTGACGCGGTCGCCGATGCCGACGCCCAGCTTGTCCGCCAGCGCCTGGCCGATCGCCAGCGCGTCGGTGCCGGTGAATGCGCCGGGCGACTGGATCTTCAGGCCGCGGGCGATCAGCGGGCGCGCCAGAAAATCCTCCGGCCGCTCGCCGCGGATCTGGACCCCGGCCGAGCCCTTGCCGGTGGCCAGCGCCATGCCCTGGATCACCGGCAGCACCTGGATGACGCCGTCGACGCCGCGCAGCCGCCCGGCCACCGGCTCGTAGTCCTCGATCTCGCGGCTGCCCAGGGCGCTGACGCTGACATGGGCGTTGAGGCCGAGGAACCGGGCCAGCAGCTCGCTGCGGAAGCCGTTCATCACGGAGGTGACGGTGATCAGCGTGGCGACGCCGACCACGATGCCGGCCAACGAAAAGCCGGCGATCAGCGAGACGAAGCCCTGCTTGCGGCGGGCGCGCAGGTAGCGGAAGGCGACGGTACGCTCGAAGGCGTTGAACATGCGCGGGCCCTCAATGGGCGATGAGGATGCCGTCGCGCATTTCCACCACCCGGTCCATCCGTTCGGCCAGGTCGAGGTTGTGCGTGGCGATCAGGGCACCGACGCCGGTCGAGCGCACGATGTCCACCAGCATCTCGAACACCCCCTCCGACGTGGTGTGGTCGAGATTGCCGGTCGGTTCGTCGGCGATCAGCACCCGGGGGGCGTTGGCCAGGGCGCGGGCGATGGCGACGCGCTGCTGTTCGCCGCCCGACAGCTGGGCCGGGCGGTGGTCCAGCCGGGCGGCCAGGCCGACACGGCCCAGCAGGTCCCGCCCCCGCTGGCGGGCGGCGGCGCGCGGCTGGCCGGCGATCATCTGCGGCAGGACCACGTTCTCGATCGCGCTGAATTCCGGCAGCAGGTGATGGAACTGGTAGACGAAGCCGATGGCGGTGCGGCGCAGCGCCGTGCGCGGCCCGTCGCCCAGGCCGTCGCAGCGCTGGCCGGCGATGGTGATGGTGCCGCCATCCGGTCGCTCCAGCAGCCCGGCGATGTGCAGCAGGGTCGACTTGCCGGCGCCGCTGGGCCCGACCAGGGCCACGATCTCGCCCGCCGCGATCGACAGCGCGGCGCCGCGCAGCACGTCGAGCCGGGTTTCGCCCTGCTGGAAGCTGCGGCGGATGTCTTCGAGGCGCAGCACGTCTGAAGTCGCGAGAGGCGTCATGCTGGGGTCACTCATAGCGCAGGGCCTCCACCGGATCGAGCCGCGCCGCCCGCCACGCCGGGAAGATCGAGGCCAGGAAGGTCAGCCCGAGGGCAAGGGCGCAGACCCCGACCACCTGGCCGGTGTCGATCTGCGCCGGCAGCTGGCTGAGGAAGTCGAACTCGGCGGCGAAGGTCTCGGGGCCCAGCATGCTCTGCAGCCAGTTGCGGATGGCATCGACATTGGCGGCGAGCGCGACGCCGAGGACCATGCCGACCAGCGTGCCGACCACGCCGATGGTGGCGCCGGTCAGGAAAAAGATGCGCAGGATGGCGCCGCGAGAGGCGCCCATGGTGCGCAGGATGGCGATGTCGCCGCCCTTGTCCTTCACCAGCATGACCAGGCTGGAGACGATGTTGAACGCCGCCACCAGGATGATCAGCGCCAGGATGATGAACATCACGTTGCGTTCGATCTGCAGCGCGGTGAACACCGTGGCGTTGGCCTCGCGCCAGTCCGATATCTTGAGACTAGGCCCGACCGCCTGGGTCACCAAAGCACGCACGCCGTCGATGTTCTCGGGCTCGGCGACAAACAGGTCGAGCCCACCGACCTGGTCCTTCATCTGATACAGCTGCTGCGCGGCCTCCAGCGGCATGTAGACGGCCAGGGAATCGACCTCCTGCAGGCCGGTGTTGAAGATGGCGGCGATGGTATAGGTCTTGCTCCGCGGCACCGAGCCGAAGGCCGTGCGGTTGAAGCGCGGCGTGATCAGCGTCAGCTCGTCGCCCAGGCGGACGCCGAACTGGCCGGCCAGGCCGCTGCCGATGGCGATCACGTCGGTGCCGGCGAAATCTTCCGGCTTGTCGATCAGCAGGGAGCGGGCGATCGCCGGCCGCGACAGGAAATCCGCCGGCTCGACCCCACGCACCGATGCCGGCGCGCCCTGGGCGAAGGACGCGCCGCTGAAGCCGCCCTCCCGGCTGACCAGCGCCTGATCCTCGATGGTGGGCGACACCCGCAGCACGCCCGGCACCTGCCGCAGCTTGTCGGCCAGCGGGCCGTAATCCGGCACGCCGGCGCCGGCCGGGGCGCTGACCACGAGATGCGCGTCGAGGCCGAGCACCCGCTGCACCAACTGGCCGCGGAATCCGTTCATGACGGACATGACGATGATCAGCGTCGCCACGCCGAGCAGGATGCCCAGCAGCGAGAAGCCGGCGATCACGGAAATGAAGCCTTCCGCCCTGCGGGCCCGCAGATAGCGGAAGGCGACGGTCCGTTCGAAGGCGTTGAACATGGGGGGGTCCGGGCCCGATCAGGCCATTGACGGAAGAAGAGCCATAGACCCCAGACTGTCATGCCCGGACTTGATCCGGGCATCCAGAGACTGTCGACATCCTCTGGATTGCCGGGTCAAGCCCGGCAATGACAGCTTTCTTCTCTTCATAAAGACGGCCCCTTAAAGCCCAGCAAGGCTGCCTCAGCCTTTGATCCGCGCCACCACGGCATCGAACGCCAGCTCGATCTTCTCGCCGGTGGCCCGGCGCTTGATCTCGGCCACACCGGACGCGGCGCCGCGCGGCCCGACCACCACCTGCCAGGGCAGGCCGATCAGGTCCATCTGGGCGAACTTGGCCCCGGCCCGCTCGTCGCGGTCGTCATAGAGCGGGTCGAGGCCGGCGGCCTGGAAGCGCTGGTACAGATCCTGGCAAGCCGCATCGCAGGCGGCGTCGCCCGGCTTCAGGTTGATCAGGCCGACATCGAACGGCGCCACCGAATCCGGCCAGATGATGCCGGCCTCGTCATGGCTGGCCTCGATGATGGCGCCGACCAACCGTGACACGCCGATGCCGTAGCTGCCCATCTCGACCGGCCGCGGGGTCCCGTCCGGCCCGGCCACCTGGGCGTTCATCGCGGCGGAATACTTGGTGCCGAAATAGAAGATGTGGCCGACCTCGATGCCGCGCCGGGTCTGCAGCTCCGATTCCGGGATCGGGCATTTCGCCGGGTCGTGCATCTCGTCCGCCGCGGCGTACAGGCCGGTCACGCGGTCGACGAAGCCGGCGAGGTCATCATCGGGGCCGAGCTGCTGCGCCTCGGTGTCCAGCTCCAGCACGCGCGGGTCGACATAGACCTGGCTTTCGCCGGTCTCGGCCAGGATCTGGAATTCATGGCTCAGGTCGCCGCCGATCGGCCCGGTGTCGGCCTTGACCGGCACCGCCTTCAGCCCGAGGCGGGCGAAGGTGTTGAGGTAGCAGACGAAGAACTTGTTGTACGACTTCCGCGCGGACTCGTAGTCGATGTCGAAGCTGTACGCGTCCTTCATCAGGAATTCGCGGCCGCGCATCACGCCGAAGCGGGGGCGCACCTCGTCCCGAAACTTCCACTGGATGTGGTACAGCAGCTGCGGCAGCTGCTTGTAGCTTTTCACCGACGACCGGAAGATGTCGGTGATCATCTCCTCATTGGTCGGGCCGAACAGCATGTCGCGATCGTGCCGGTCGCGGATGCGCAGCATCTCCTTGCCGTAATCGTCGTAGCGGCCGCTCTCGCGCCACAGATCGGCCGGCTGGATCGTCGGCATCAGCAGTTCCTGGCAACCGAAGCGGTCCTGCTCCTCGCGCACCACCTGCTCGATCTTCTTCAGCACCCGATAGCCCAGCGGCAGCCACGCATAGATGCCGGCCGCCTCCTGCCGGACCATGCCGGCGCGCAGCATCAGCCGATGCGACACGATCTGCGCCTCGCTCGGATTCTCCTTGAGGGTGGGCATGAAGAACTGGGACAGGCGCATCGAGCGGGCTTCCGTTAGGACCGGATTGAAACAGACAGGCGCGCGACTTTAGGGAAGGACCGGCGGCCTGTCCATTCAGGGTTCCGCGACTTCCGGAATCTCCCGATACTCGCCGCAAAGCGTGGAACTGGAGGTTCAATATCATGCTCGAACGGCTGTTCGGACTGTCCGAACACGGCACCACCGTGCGCACCGAGGTGCTCGCCGGCGTGACCACATTCCTGACGATGGCCTACATCATCTTCGTCAACCCGCAGATCCTGGCCACGACGGGCATGGATCACGGGGCGGTGTTCGTCGCCACCTGCCTGGCATCCGCCGCCGCATCGCTGTTCATGGGGCTGTACGCCAACTACCCGATCGCCATGGCACCGGGCATGGGGCTGAACGCCTACTTCGCCTACACCGTGGTCGGCCAGATGGGCTATTCCTGGCAGGTGGCGCTGGGCGCCGTGTTCCTGTCCGGCATCCTGTTCCTGATCGTCAGCATCCTGCCGATCCGGGAAGCGATCGTGAACAGCATCCCGCGCTCGCTGAAGATGGCGATCTCGGCCGGCATCGGCCTGTTCCTCGGCATCATCGCGCTGCAGAACGCCAAGGTGGTCGTCGCCAACCCGGCCACCATGGTCGGCCTCGGCGACCTGCACGCGCTGCCGACCATCCTGGCCACGATCGGCTTCGTCGTCATGGTGGCGCTGGTGGCGCTGCGGGTCACCGGTGCCATCATCATCGCCATCCTGGGCGTCACTGTCGCCGGCATCCTGCTGGGCGTGTCCCAGTTCAACGGCGTCGTCGCCCTGCCGCCGTCGCTGGCCCCGACCTTCCTGCAGCTCGATCTCTCAGGCGCGGTGCATGTCGGGCTGGTCAGCATCGTCTTCGCCTTCTTCTTCGTCGACCTATTCGACAATGCCGGCACACTGATCGGCGTCGCCCATCGCGCCGGGCTGCTCGACGAACAGGGTCGGTTGCCGCGGCTGCGCAAGGCGCTCTTGGCCGACAGCACCATGGCCTGCCTGGGCTCGGCGATCGGCACCTCGACCGTCACCAGCTATATCGAAAGCGCGGCCGGGGTGAATGCCGGCGGCCGCACCGGCCTAACCGCGGTGGTGGTCGCGATCCTGTTCCTGCTGAGCCTGTTCCTGGCGCCGCTGGCCACCAGCATCCCGGCCTTCGCCACCGCCCCTGCCCTGCTGTTCGTCGCCTGCCTGATGGTGCGCGGCCTGGCCGAGATCGACTGGGAGGACGTGACCGAATTCGTGCCCGCCGTGGTCTGCGCGCTGGCGATGCCTCTGACGTACTCAATCGCGGACGGAATTGCCTTCGGCTTCATCACCTATGCCGCCATCAAGCTGCTCGCCGGCCGGGTGCGCGACATCCATCCGGCGGTGGCGATTCTGGCCATTCTGTTCGTCGTGAAATTCGCCCTGATCTGACCGCATAGGGGGCATGCGATTCTGCGTGACAGCCCCGTTATTCCTCGCTATGTTCCGGCCCGCCTGACCAAGAAGAATCGAAAAGGGCAGGCCCGAGTTTAGGGAGGAAACTGTCGGGGGTGTCGGTGGACTCAAGTCCGCCGGATGCAACAAAAAAGACAGATTTTCAAACGGCAGGTGCTTCGGCCCTGCCGTTTTTTTATGCATGAACACGTGTGCGTAGTTTCACGTCACGGCCTGACCCGGACTCTCGCCTATGAGGGCCCAGTGCCCCGCCGCCAGGGCGGATCCAGCTTCAGGATCTCGGCATAGACCGGGCAGCCGGCGTGGTGGGTGCCGCGCAGATAGCCCAGACTCATCAGAAATTCGTTGACGATCTCGCCGCCGGTGAAGCGGAAGGTCTGCTTGAACAGCTTCACCCACTCCGCCTTGGTCAGCGGATGGTGAGCGTCGAGCCAGGCGGCGAAGCTGCCATGGCTGGCGCGGATCGCCTGCAGCCGCCGGGCATTGTCGATCGCGGCATCAACCTTCAGCCGGTTGCGGACGATGCCGGCATCGGCCAGCAGCCGCGCCCGGTCGGCCTCGCCGAACGCCGCGACCTTGTCGATGTCGTAGCCGGCATAGGCCCGGGCGAAGCCCTCGCGCTTCTTCAGCATCAGGCCCCAGGACAGGCCGGCCTGGTTGATCTCCAGGATCAGCCGTTCGAACAGCACCGCATCGTCACGGGCAGGAAAGCCGTATTCGGTGTCGTGATAGGCCTTGTGGAGCGGATCGCTGCCGGCGAAGGAGCAATAGCTCTTCTCCGGCACCGGATCGTTCACTGCTGCGACGACGTCCATGTCTCGGCCCAATCGCGGAAGGAGAACACGTTCTCGGTGATCATGATGTCGATCACGATCCATAGCACGATGCTGATGCCGGTGGTGATCAGCACCTTGCGCCACAGCCGCGGATTGGCCGGCGCCCCGACCTGGTGGCCCGGCTGCACGTCGTCGACCTCAGGCCGCACGCCGAAGGGCAGCACCATGAAGATCACGGTCCACCAGATGATGGTGAAGACGACGATGCCGCTGACCAGGCCCATATCACGCTCTCCGGAACAATCTCCCGCCCTGCTTACCCTCCCCGGCCGCCGGGAGACATGGGTCTTTTCGTCATGGCCGGCCGCCGGGCCCCCGACGCAGCCTAGGATTCCGGCCGCTGAAGCAGCGCGTAGACGTCGCGAACCCGGCCGATCTCCAAGAACTGCACCCGTGAATCCAGGGCAGGAACGATCTGGCTGAATCCCATGCGGCCGGTGGGGTTGATCGCCGCCAGCCCGAACCGGATCGTCCCGCTGCCGTCCGGCCGCTCCCGCAATTCCAGGGTCGGAAGCTGATCGACATCGAGCGACCGCAGCACGGTGGACCGCCCCTCCGTGACGGACAGAACCCGTCGGTCGGTCACGGCGTAGAGCTGGTGCCGCCGGATCATCGCGTCATGCACGAAGCGTCCGGCAACGAAATACAGGCCCATGACCAGGAACGGCAGGCCGAAGAGGCGGAATGTGAGGGGCGCGCCGGTGCTCCAGACCGACAGGTTCCAGAACAGCGCGAAGCCTCCCCACGCCAGGCTGAAGGGAATCAGATAGGTATCGTTCGGCTGGAACAGGATGCCTTGACCGGGACGGCCGCTCCACAACACGCGCTCGCCACGCAGAAGATGGCGTTGAAGGGCTGGATCCAAGATCGCGCTCAAGGATGTTGCTGGGCCTTCGACGGTACGCCCGCGGCATCTGCCGATCAACGCACCGGAACGGCAGATTAGACCTGCTCGATCTCGGTCAGGGTGCCGGCGAGGTCGGCCGGGTGCAGGAACAGCACCGGCTTGCCATGGGCGCCGATCCTTGGCTCGCCGTCGCCCAGCACCCGCAACCCCGCCGCCACCAGCCGGTCACGGGCGGCGCGGATGTCGTCGACCTCGTAGCAGAGATGATGGATGCCACCCTTCGGGTTGCGCTCCAGGAATCTCGCGATCGGCGAGTCGGCGCCCAGCGGGTGCAGCAGTTCGATCTTGGTGTTCGGCAGCACGACGAAGATCGTGGTCACGCCGTGCTCCGGCAGGTCGAGCGGCGGCGACACCTCCGCCCCCAGGGTCTCGCCATACAGCAGGGCGGCCGCCGCCAGATCGGGCACCGCGATGGCGACATGGTTGAGCCGGCCGATCATGCTGTGTCCTCCTGCATGGCTGTTGCTTCATCCCACACCCGTCATGCCCGGACTTGATCCGGGCATCCAGAGGATGTCGACAGTCTCTGGATTGCCGGGTCAAGCCCGGCAATGACAGCGAAAGGAAGGCCGGAGCGCCAGCCGGCCGCCCTCGTCCCTTACAGCCGGATCAGATGCACCTCGGTCACCGGCTTCTTGCCGTGCCAGCTGCGGATCGTGCGCCGCACGGTCACCCGGGCCGTCTCGCTGATCGCCGAATCGTCGTTGCGCTGGGCCCGCGGCAGATTCTGGATGGCGCCGCGCACCTCCTCCGCCACCTCGGCCTCGCTCTCGGCCAGGTCCTCGGCGTCCTCGATGCCCAGCAGCGCCACCCTCGGGTCGGCGGCCAGCCGGCCGTCGCGGTCGAGCACCAAGGTGATGACCGCGGCGCCGTTGTGGATGATGCGCTGCCGATCGCGGATCGCCTCGCCATCCAGCGGCACCAGATGGTGCCCGTCCAGCGCCAGGCGGCCATGCTCGACATTGTCGACGATCTCGGCCGGGCCGGGCGCCAGGCGGATCAGGGCGCCGTTGTGCGGCACCAGGGTCTGCGACACCTGGCAATCGCGCGCCAGCGCCGCATGGGCCTGCATGTGCCGCTCTTCGCCATGCACCGGGATCACGATCTGTGGCTTCAGCCACTGGTACAGCGACACCAGCTCGTCCCGCGCGGGATGGCCGGAGCAATGCACCATCTCGTCATCCGGGGTCAGCAGGGTGACGCCCTGCGCCACCAGCGCGTTCTGCACCCGGCCGATCGCCTTCTCGTTGCCCGGGATCTCGCGGGCCGAGAAGATCACCGTGTCGCCGGCCTCCAGCGTGATGTGCGGGTGGCTGTCGGCGGCGATGCGTGACAGGGCCGAGCGCGGCTCGCCCTGGCTGCCGGTGCAGATCAGCACGATCTTGTCGCGCGGGATGTAGCCGAACTGGTCCTCGCGGATGAACGGCTCCGGCAGCTTGGTCATGCAGCCGGTGCTCTGCGCCGCCTCCATGATCTTCCACAGGGACCGGCCGACCAGGGCGCAATGCCGGCCCGCCGCCTGCGCCGCCAGCACGACACTGTGGATGCGGGCGACGTTGGAGGAGAAGCAGGTGACGACGACCCGGTTCGGCTGGGCCGCGATGACGCGGGCGAGGCCCTCGCGGACCTCCTCTTCCGACCCCGAGCGGCCGGGGGTCAGCGCATTGGTGCTGTCGCCCATGACCGCGACCACGCCCTCGTCGCCCAGGCGGCGCAGCTTGGCCTCGTCATAGGGCGCGCCGATCTGCGGCGACGGGTCCAGCTTCCAGTCGCCGGTGTGGACGATGTTGCCGTGCTTGGTGCGGATCACCAGCGCGCTCGGCTCCGGCACCGAATGGGTCATGGTGATGAAGCCGACGCCGAACGGGCCGATCTGGACATCGCCGCCCAGCGGCACTTCGATGATCTTCACCTGGTCGGCGAAATCGGTTTCGCGCAGCTTGATGCGCAGCACCGCGGCGGTGAAGGGCGTGGCGTAGATCGGGCAGCGCAGATCGGTCCAGAGCTGGGTGACGGCTCCGATATGGTCCTCATGCGCATGGGTGATGACCATGCCGACCAGCGCGTCGCGCCGCCGTTCGATGAAGGCCGGATCGGGCACGATCAGGTCGACGCCCGGCACGGAATCATCGGCGAAGGTGACCCCGCAATCGACCATCAGCCAATGGCCGTCATGGCCATACAGATACATGTTCATCCCGATCTCGCCGGCACCGCCGAGCGGCAGGAAGTACAGGGCGTCGTCGGGCACCGAAATTGAAGGACGGGAGGTGCTGGCCGCGGGGGAGAAAGTCATGCTGTCGTGTTTCGCTCGTAGATAAGGCGCAGTCCGCGCAGGGTCAGTTCGCTGTCGATATGATCGATCATATGGGTCGCCTGAGCGAAAACGCTACCAAGGCCGCCCGTGGTGATCACGGTGACGGGGGGCGTGCCGGTCGGCGACAGCTCCGCCTTGATGCGCGTCAGCAGTCCTTCGATCATGCTGAGATAGCCCCAGAACATGCCGGACTGCATCGCGGTGATGGTGCCGTGGCCGATCACATGCTCCGGCCGGACGATCTCGACCTTGGGCAGCTGGGCCGCGACCTTGTGCAGGGCGTCGAGCGCCAGCTGCGGGCCCGGGGCGATGATGCCGCCGACGAAATCGCCATCGGCATTGACCACGTCGAAGGTGGTGCCGGTGCCGATGTCGACGACGATCAGCGGCGGCTTGTAGGCGGCGCCGGCCGACACCGCGTTGACCAGGCGGTCGGCCCCGGCCTCACGCGGGTTCAGCAGCAGGTTGCGGATGCCGAGATGGACGTCGGGGTCGCCGACCCGCATCGGGTCGGTGCCGAAGTGGTCGCGGCACAGCTTGGCGAGGTTGAAGGTGGCGGCCGGCACCACGCTGGACAGGATCGAGCGGGTGACGTCGATCGGCCGCAGGCCGCGCATCGCCATCAGCGACACCAGCCACACGGCGTATTCGTCGGAGGTGCGGCGGCTGTCGGTGGCGATCCGCCACTGGCCCTTCTGCTGGGTGCCATCGAACACCGCGAAGACGATGTTGGTGTTGCCCGCATCGATGGCGAGAAGCATCTCAGCCCCTCCCGAAGAAAACGTCGCCTGCGGTGATGTTCCGCCGCCCGCCCTCGCTGCGCAAGACCAGAGCGCCGGTCGGATCGATCTGCTCGAACACGCCCTCCAGCGTCTCGGTCTCCAGCCGCACCGTGATGCGGGCGCCGAGGCCGATCGCCCGTTCCAGCCAGGCGGCACGGATGGCGTCGAAGCCGTGGTCGCGCCATTCCGCCAGACGGCGGTCGAGCGCCTCGGCGTAACGCGCCAGCACCGCCTCGACCGTGGCGTCGGGCGCGCCGGACGCATGCAGGCTGGTGGCGTGATAGTCGGCCAGCTGCGGGTGGTGCGCGATATTCATGCCGGTGCCGGCGACGATCCAGTCGACCGTCTTGTCCGGCGCCACCGTGGCCTCCAGCAAAATGCCGGCGAGCTTGTCGCCGGCGATCTGCAGGTCATTCGGCCATTTCAGCTTCGGGTCGACCCCGAAGCTCGCCGCCGCATCGGCCAGGGCGACGCCGACGACGAAGGTCAGTTCCCCGGCGCGGACAAAAGGCAAATCCGGCCGCAGGATGGTGGAACAGTAGAGATTTCCGGGCGGCGAAGCCCAGCCGCGCCCGCGTCGGCCGCGGCCCGTTTCCTGCCGCCGGGCCCAGACGATGGTGCCGTGGCCGGCGCCCGCCGCTGCGAGCGTGCGGGCTTCGTCATTGGTGCTGCCGACGCTTTCGCGGGCGTCGAGCCGCCAGCCTTGCGGAAGGGAAACTGTCATCACCCTCCGAACAGGCTGGCCGCAGCCGCCTGGGCCGCGCCGGTCAGCGGCGCCGGCAGGATCCAGAAGAAGACGATGAACAGGGTCGCGACCGCCAGGATCGACGGCAGCGCCGCGCCGTCGGGCTTGTCGAAGGCGATCTTCGGATCCTCGAAGTACATCACCCGGATGACGCGCAGGTAGTAATAGGCCGACACCACGCTGGACAGCACGCCGATGACGGCGAGGACGATGAAGCCGGTGGTGCCCTGGGCGATCACGGCGCGGAACACGTAGAGCTTGGCGAAGAACCCGGCCAGCGGCGGGATGCCGGCCATCGAGAACATCATGATGACCAGGGCAAAGGCGACGCCCGGGTTGGACTTGCCGAGGCCGGCCAGGTCCTGGATGCCCTCGACCGCGCGGCCCTCGACCCGCATCGACAGGATCACGGCGAAGGTGCCGATGCTCATGGCGACATAGATCGAGAGATAGACGATGACGGCGGTGATCCCGTCCGGCGTGCCGGCGGCGAGGCCCAGCAGGGCGAAGCCGACATGGCCGATCGAGGAATAGGCCATCAGCCGCTTGAAGCTGGTCTGCGCGATCGCGGCGAAGGCGCCGAGGATCATCGACAGCGCCGAGGTGACGATGATGATCTGCTGCCACTGGGCGGTCAGGTGGCCGAACGGTTCGACCAGCACGCGGACGAACAGCGCCATGGCTGCGACCTTGGGCGCCACCGCGAAGAAGGCGGTGACCGGGGTCGGCGCGCCCTCATAGACGTCGGGCGTCCACATGTGGAACGGCACGGCCGAGATCTTGAAGGCCAGGCCGGCGCAGATGAAGACGACGCCGATGATGACGCCCATGCCCGCGCCCTGCCCGGCCCCGAACATCTGGGCCAGCCCGTCGAAGCTGGTGGTGCCAGCGAAGCCGTACACCAGCGAGGCGCCGTAGAGCAGCATGCCCGACGACAGCGCGCCGAGGACGAAGTACTTCAGCCCGGCCTCGCTCGACCGCTCCGAATCCCGGTTGAAGGCGGCGACGACGTAGAGCGCCAGGCTCTGCAACTCCAGGCCGAGATACAGCGAGATCAGGTTGTTGGCGCTGATCATCAGCAGCATGCCGAGCGTCGCCAGCACGAACAGCACCGGGTACTCGAAGCGCGACATGTTCTCATGCTCGAGGTAGTCGAGCGACATGATCAGGGCGAGCGATGAGCCGACCAGCACCAGGATCTTCATGAACACGGCGAAGCCGTCCGCGACGAACATGCCGTTGAAGGTCACCACCCGGCCGGAGTGGCCCATCAGCAGCAGCGCGCCGGTGATGATGAAGGACAGCACCGCCAGCGACGCGACGATGCGGGTCGATTTCTCACCGAGAAACACGCCGATCAGCAGCAGCGCCATGGCGGCGCAGGCCAGGAAGATTTCCGGCAGGGCCGGCATCAGATCGGGAAAAGACACCATGGCGATCGGATCCCCGGCTCAGCGGACGGCCACGGCAACCGCGGCCGACTGGCCGAGATCAGCGTGGTATTGGGTGATCAGATGGTCGACCGAGACCGACATCACGTTCAGGAAACTGGACGGGTAGATACCCATCCAGAACACGACGATCACCAGCGGCACGAAGATCGCGATCTCGCGCGGGCTGAGATCCTTCATCGTCCGCACATCGTCGCGGGTGATCTCGCCGAAGATGACCTTGCGGTACAGCAGCAGCATGTAAGTGGCGCCCAGGATCAGGCCGGTCGCGACCAGAACGCCGGCCCAGGTGTTGGCCTGGAAGATGCCCAGCATGATCATGAATTCGCCGACGAAGCCCGAGGTGCCGGGCAGGCCGACCGAACCGAGCAGCATGATCATGAAGAACACGGCGTATTTCGGCATGTTGGTCGCCAGGCCGCCGTAGCGCGCGATCTCGCGGGTGTGCAGCCGGTCATAGACCACGCCGACGCAGAGGAAGAGCGCCGAGGAGACCACGCCGTGGCTGAGCATCTGGAGGATCGAGCCTTCCATGCCCTGCTTGGTCAGCGAGAACATGCCGGCGGTGACGAAGCCCATATGCGCGATCGAGGAATAGGCGATCATCTTCTTCATGTCCTCCTGCGCCAAGGCGACGAGGGAGGTGTAGATGACCGCGACGATCGACAGGCCGTAGACCAGCGGCGTCAGCAGCGCCGTCGCATCCGGCAGCATCGGGATCGAGAAGCGCAGGAAGCCGTAGCCGCCCATCTTCAGCAGCACGCCGGCCAGGATCACCGACCCGGCGGTCGGCGCTTCCACGTGGGCGTCAGGCAGCCAGGTGTGCACCGGCCACATCGGCACCTTCACCGCGAAGGAGGCGAACATGGCCAGCCATAGCCACACCTGCATGTTGTAGCCGTAATGGGTGGCCAGCAGCGTCGGGATGTCGGTGGTGCCGGCCTGGACGTACATCGCCAGCAGCGCCACCAGCATCAGCACCGAGCCGAGCAGGGTGAACAGGAACAGCTTGAAGGCGGCGTAGATGCGGCGCGGGCCCGATCCCCAGATGCCGATGATGACGAACATCGGGATCAGCACGCCTTCGAAGAAGACGTAGAACAGCACGTAGTCGAGCGCGCTGAACATGCCGATCATCATGGTCTCGAGGATCAGGAACGAGACCATGTACTCCTTCACCCGGCTGTGGATGCTCTCCCAGCTGGCGAGGATGCAGATCGGCATCAGGAAGGCCGACAGGACGATGAACAGCACGGAAATGCCGTCGACGCCCATGTGGTAGGAGATGTTGAGGTCCGGGAACCACGCCAGCTTCTCTTCCATCTGGAAGCCGACGACGGAGTTGTCGAAGCCGAGCCAGACGGCGACCGCCAGGGCGAAGGTGACGAGCGTGGTCCACAGCGCCACCCAGCGCGCGGTGGCGGCCACGGCGGCCTCCGTGCCGCGGGCGAGCAGCAGGATGAGACCTGCGCCCACCAGCGGCAGGAAGGTGACGAGGGAGAGGATCGGCCAGTTACCCATGGGTCGTGCTCACATCCGGCCGCCGAAGACGTACCAGGAGACCAGCGCGACCACGCCGATCACCATGACGAAGGCATAGTGGTAGACATACCCGCTTTCGAGCCGGCTGGCCCTGCGCGAGATGCCGACGGAGGTGGCGGCGATGCCGTCCGGGCCGAGGCGATCGATGATCGCCCCGTCGCCGCCCTTCCACAGGGCGCGGCCGATGACGAAGGCCGGGCGGACCAGCAGCGCCGCGTAGATCTCGTCGAAGTACCATTTGCGGAAGAACAGCTGGTACAGCGGCTTGAACGCGCCGGCGATGGCACCCGGCAGCGACGGCATCCTGATGTAGAACAGCCAGGACGCGGCCAGACCGATCAGGCCGGCGATCAGCGGCAGCAGGCCAACCCATTCCGGGCTGTGATGCGCCGCCTCGATGCTGTCCTGGCTGTGCAGCACCAGGATCGCCTCGCGCCAGAAGCTCTCGCGCCCCTCGCCGACGAAGACATCGTAGCCGATCAGGCCGGCCAGCACGGCACCGACCGACAGCACGATCAGCGGGATCAGCATGACCGGCGGCGATTCATGCACGTGGTCCATCGTGTGATGGTCGGCGCGCGGCTTGCCGTGGAAGGTCAAGAACAGGAGGCGGCCGCTGTAGAAGGCGGTCATCAGCGCGGCGGCGACGCCGAGCCAGTAGGCGAAGGCGCCGACGCCGGTGTGGGCGCTCCAGGCTGCCTCCAGGATCATGTCCTTGGAGTAGAAGCCGG